>JALOCB010000011.1 GCA_023227985.1 Candidatus Omnitrophota bacterium
GCAGGTGCGTCTTATCCTCGATATTTTTTATTTCGTTTTAATGGCTCCTCTGGGTTTGTTTATAACTGTTTTTAAGGATTACTTGGGGATTCGATCGGCGCCCGCCTGGAAAAAACGCGGTCCGGTCAGCGCCCCGGCGGATTTCTTAAAAGGCCAATAATGCATGTTTTAGGGTTAAGCTGCTATTATCACGACGCTGCCGCCTGTCTGCTCACGGACGGCGAATTAGTTTGCGCCTTTGAGGAAGAAAGGCTCAGCAGGATTAAACACGATTCATCTTTTCCGGAGAAGGCGATCCGCCTTTGCCTCAAAACCGCGGGGATCTCCGGGCCAGACCTGGACTATGTGGTATTCTATGAAAAACCTTTCCTGAAATTCGAACGGATCATTAAAACCGTACTTTCGACATATCCGGGTTCTTTCGGGTTTTTTAGCGAGGCTTTGATAAATTGGTTAAAGGATAAACTCTGGATCAAGACCAGGATCGCCGAGTTCCTGGATATCCCTGCGCAGCGGATACTTTTCTCCGAACATCATTTTTCCCACGCGGCGAGCGCTTTTTTTTGTTCTTCCTTCCAGAATGCCGCTATCCTTACCTGTGACGGGGTGGGGGAATGGGCTACGACCTGTCTGGGGACAGCGCAAGCAAAATGGGGCGCGACCGGCGAGAACAGGATTGATATCGGCGAGGAGATCCGGTTCCCTCATTCGCTGGGGCTTTTATATTCGGCATTCACCGCGTTCCTTGGTTTTGAGGTCAATGAGGGTGAATTCAAGGTAATGGGGATGTCCGCTTTCGGCCAGCCCAAGTACGCCGATAAGGTCCGCCGTCTGATCAAGGTTGGTCCTGACGGAAGTTTTAAGCTGGATATGCGCTATTTCAGCTACCATTACAGCGCTAAAAGGAGTTTCAGCCGTTGTTTCGTGAAATTGTTCGGCGAGCCCCGTGATCCGGCGGCCAGGTTTGTCACCTCCCGCACATCACTGTATGATTATTCCGCCCTTCCGACAGATGAGGAATTGGCGAAAAACCAGTATTATGCCGATGTCGCCGCCAGCGTGCAGAAGGTCTGCGGGGATATCCTGGTCCTGATCGCCGGACAGCTGCATAAAAAAACCGGGATGAAAAAATTATGTTTATCAGGCGGAGTGGCGTTGAATTGCCTGGCTAATTCCCGGATACTCAATGAAACCCCTTTTGAGGAGATATTCATCCAGCCGGCCGCCGGTGACGGAGGAGGGGCTTTGGGCGCGGCCTTATATGCCTGGCACTGCCTGCTGCAAGAACCGAGGAAGTTCATCCTTAAGCACGCGTATTGGGGGGAGGAGTTTACCGCTCATCGGATCGAGGAATGCCTGCATACTAAAAACGCGCAGTTTGATTATATCGCTGACGAGGAAAAATTATTGGATATTGTCGCGCAAGGCCTTATAGCGCAGAAAGTGATCGGCTGGTTCCAGGGAAGGGGTGAATGGGGGCCGCGCAGCCTGGGTAACCGTTCTATTTTAGCCGATCCGCGGCATTCGGATATGAAGGATAAGGTGAATATCAAGATAAAGTTCCGCGAGCCGTTCAGGCCGTTTGCCCCGGCTGTTTTAGAGGAGAGCGCCGGACAGTTCTTTGATCTGGGCAAGGCAACGGGGCAATATCCCCTGAAGTTCATGCTTTATGCCTTGCCGGTAATGAAGAGCGAGCTGATCCCCGCGGTAACCCACGCTGACGGCTCCAGCCGCGTCCAGATCGTAGATCAAGGGTCTAATCCGTTTTTTTACCGGCTTATCTCCCGTTTCGGCCGCGAAACCGGCGTCCCTGTGCTTTTGAACACCTCTTTTAATCTTCGAGGAGAGCCGATCGTCAACAGCCCGGAAGACGCGTTGGACACATTCCGTAAGAGCGGGATGGATATGCTGGTTATCGGTAATTATGTGATCAGGAAATGATGAAACCATCTTTTTTAAAAGGTATGGCCATGACTAAGTTCACGCGCAGCATTGTGTATGTATTGTCAGCGATCTTGCTGGTTTTTATCCTGGAATTGATAAGTTTCTCAATACTTCCGGATGGCAAATTAAACCGGTTGGAATCGATCTTAAGGATATTGGAGGAAGACGCCGGCCTGTTCTGGAAGGTGAAATCCCGCCTGGACACGCCCTTTGAGGGCGTTCAGGTGCGCACTAATTCCCTGGGGTTGCGTTCCGGCGATATCGCATCTAAAAAAGAGGGCGTTTTCCGGGTCATCGCCATGGGCGCGTCGCCGACTTTTGGCTGGGGGGTGGAGGCAGGCCTTACATATCCCGCGGTACTTGAGAGAAAATTAGCGGGGCGCTTCCCCGGGCGGAAGGTGGAGATTATTAACGCCGGGCAGATAGGGTATACCTCGCATCAAGGGCTTATATTGCTGGGTAAATGCATTTCGCGGTATTCCCCGGATATGATCACGGTTTCTTATGTGCTCAACGACATAGACCGATACAGATTTTTTCGCAATGAAGGCTCAAGCGATAAGGACCTTGCGCCGGGTAATCCCCTGGTAGTCTGCTGGAATAATATCGCCGCTAAGAGCAGGTTTATCCGGTTGTTGCGCCGCGCTGTTTCTTCGGCATTGATGCGCGACGATAAATTCGCCGCGGCAATGTTTAAACGGCAATTCAATCTTGCGAAAGTAAGGGTTGAGCAAGCGGATTATAGGGCCAACCTTATAAAGATAGCGGATTTATGCCGGGAAAGGGATATTCGGCTGGTTTTCATCAAGATGCCGGTGCATCTTTCCCTGCCGCGGTTGAATGAAGAAGAGGAAGGGGTATTCCGCTCCGGGAAGCGGCTAAGCGGGCATTATTATGATCTCGGCTGCGACAAGGAATCTAAAGGAGAGTATCGCCAGGCCCGGGTATTATTCGCCAAGGCCAAGGATTTTCAGGTTTTTGAGATCAATAACCTGAGCGGCGTTTATAACGGGATAATGGCGGATGTCGCCAGGCGGAATAATCTGTTTTTGGTCGACGCTGTGGAAATATTTGCGGCGCAATCCCCGGGCGAAGAATTATTCAACGGGCCCGGCGACCCCATACATCCGAGCGCGCGGGGCCACGGGCTTATCGCTTCAGCGTTATGCGAGTCGATCAGCGCTGACGGATCGTTGAAATAGCCGGGATTTATAGCGCAATGCGGATTGACAGCCGGGCTTATATAATGTATCATAAGCAAATGAACAAAGAACAGTTTAAATCAAACCTGCACCTGGTCGGTTTTCTGTTTATGAAAATAATCAGCCAAAAAAGATGGTGGCTTTTGCCGTTGCTGCTTATCCTGTTATTCCTGGGGATCTTTGTCAGCGTAACCGGCAACAGCTCGGTTTTGCCCGCGATCTACGCGCTATTCTGATGGCGAAAAAGATATTCCTGATCAGGGCCCACAAAGACCTCAACGCCGGCGGGGCTGTTCCTCCTTTAGGCCTGCTCTACATCGCCTCCTCGATAATCCGCAGTTTCAAAGACCTTTATGATATCAAAATATTCAATACCGGTTTAAACGGCGTATCAGTTGGTTCGTTGTCCGATGAGTTCAAGCGTTGCCAGCCGGATCTCTTGGGCATCAGCGCAATGACCTGCGAGGCCGGATTAATGAATGAACTGGCCCGGGCCGCCAAGGCGGTCAATAATGATATTGTGATCATAGCCGGAGGCCCGCACGCCGCCCTGGCCGGAGCGGGCATACTGGAAAACCGCGATATTGATTTCGTGATCGCCGGGGAAGGCGAAGAGGCGATCGCCGGTTTATTGACCGCCCTGGATAAAGGAAGCGGATTTTCGGATATCCCGGGGCTTTCGTACCGCAGTGCGGGCAAAGCCGTATCCAACGCGTTTAGGCGGCATCCGCAAGATCTGGATAAGTTCAACATACTTCCCGAGGCCTGGGACCTGATAGACCTTAAGTGTTATTCAGGGTATCCTAATTGGAACGGCGCGCGCAAGAATAAATATTACGCGCCGATATTCACCTCGCGCGGCTGTCCTTTTAAATGTTTTTTCTGCCGCAGCCGCGATACGTTCGGGAATGAATTCCGGGCCCGTTCCGCCGGGGACGTGATCGACGAGATCGTTTTCCTTAAGGAAAAGTTCGGGATTAAAGAGTTGCATGTTTATGACGATGTGTTCAACTATGACCCCGTAAGGGCAAAGGCTATATGCCGGGGGATCATCGAAAAGAAGCTTGGCCTGGCCATAGCTTTTCCGAACGGGCTGCGCGCCGATATGGTCGATGACGAAATGCTGGATCTCTTCCGGCTGGCCGGTGTATATAAAATAAACTACGGTATCGAGAGCGTTTCCCGCCGGGTACAGAAGTCATTGGGCAAAGATCTTGACTTGGCGAAGGTCGAAAACACCATAAATAAGACGGTCAAGTCCGGGATAATCACGACCGGTTACTTTATTTTCGGGTTCCCGGGAGAATCCCGCGAGGATATCCTGGAGACAATTTATTTTGCCGCTAATTCCGCGTTGGATAACGCCTATTTTTTTAAATTCACCGATTTTTCATCCTTGAACGCCAGGGCTTCCCGCGGCGAGGGGGGGTTGGAGCAGTCGCATTTTCATTCCCCGGAAAGCCTGCCGGGAATGATCCCGGTAGCGGAGTTGAACGGACTGATCTTAAAGGCCCAACAGCATTTTTACGGCGATCCTCGCAGGATATGCCGCGGTTTTTTGCGTTCACCCGGCAAAGGCGCGTTCGTGAAAAACCTGCTGAACGCGTTATCCCTGCTTATCCTTTCTTATATAGTGATGAAATTAGCCAAGCCGCAGCAGGAACGCGCGGCGGATAAGGGGCAAAAGTTATGAAACGAATGCTGGGCCTTTTGATCTGTTTTATCGGCGTGTTGCTGCCGTGGCGGGCGAGGGTCATATTTTCCGAGCTTTTGGGCTGGATAGCCCAGGCAATGACCGGGGCCTATTTCCTTTTGGCCAAATTCATCATCAAAAGCCTTTCCGGCTCAAAGGCGGGAGTAAGACTATGAAGGAGTTGGCGGTTTTATATTCCGGCGGCACCGATTCGACATGCGCTGTTGCGTTGATGACGCCGGATTTCGACCGGGTCCATCTATTGACTTACAGCCGGTTCGGCGTTTTTTTCGCAGATCACGCCGGGGTAAATGTTCAAAAGCTCAAAGATAAATTCGGGGAAGGGAAATTCATTCACCGGGTAATGAATATCGATAAATTATTCAAGGCGGTTTCGTATTCGCGGTATATCCCCGCTCTGGCTGCGCACGGGTTGTTCCTTCTGACGACCTGCGGTTTATGTAAATTAGCCATGCATATCCGCACACTGGTCTATTGCCTGGATAACAATATCGGATATGTCTGCGACGGCGCGAATAATAATATGGATTATGCGTCGGATCAGATAAGGGAGTTTATCGGCGAGTTAAAGGCGCTATACCGCCGCTTTGGGGTGGAATATAACTCGCCGGTTTATGAGTTTGCTCATCCCGATGATAGCGGATGGTTCGATAAAATGGGGATGGGAAGTTTGACCGGCGCCGGGGAAGAGAAAAAGGACAGCGTTGTCACGACCGGGGAAGAGTTGTTCCGGATGGGGATATTCCCGAAGAAAAATATGAAGGGGACAGCCCAGGACAGGCGAATGCAGGCCAGGTGTTTTCAGCTTGTCCTGGCGAATATCTTCGCTAATTGGGTGTATATCCCCAGGTATGGCTTGGAAAAATATAAAAAGGGATGCGTTGATCTGTATAAAGAGAAAATAGGATATTTTTCCGGGCTTATTGAGGAATACTCGCGGAAAAACAAAAAAAGTATGCTGTATAAACTGATTTAGCGAAGGCAATTATCTAAATGTTCCTATCTATATTGATCCCGGTTTATAACGAAGAAAAGACCATTGAGGCAGTGGTGGATATGCTGGGGCGTGTGCCTTTCTCCATTGATAAAGAGGTGATCCTGGTGGATGACGGCTCGCAGGATAATACGCGCGGGGTTATTGAAACAAAACTGCGCGGCAGGGTGGATAAGGTGATCTATCATAAGAAAAACCTCGGCAAAGGAGCGGCGGTCAGGACCGCGATACAACAATCCTCAGGCGGGGTCTTGGCGATCCATGACGCGGACTTGGAATATAACCCTTTTGACCTGCCCAGGTTGATCGACCCGGTCATCCGGGGGGAGGCGGACGTGGTTTACGGCTCCCGTTTATTGGACGGGGGCAGTGTCAGCGGTTTATCCCTTTTTTATCGGTTGGGGAATATTTTTCTTACAGCCGTGTCCAATATGTTCACCCGGCTGCGGTTAACGGATATGGAAACCTGTTATAAGGTGTTTAGCCGCGCAGTGCTGGAAAAGATCAGCATAGAGGAAGAGGGGTTTGGTTTTGACGCTGAGATAACCGCCAAAGCGGCCAAGGTCACCCCGCGGATAACCGAGCGCGCTATTTCTTATATCGGCAGAAGCCATGCCGCCGGCAAAAAGAACACCTGGCAACAGGGGTTCCGGGTGATCTTTTGTATAGTAAAATACGGGATCTTCCGCGATAATCTTGGCTGTTAGCCCGGGCGGGAAGATGGCTTAACCTGCGGTTTTAAGCGCTATAATAAAACTGTTATGAAGGACTTGGAGTTTATCCAAAGGTGCATTCGCTCTGACGGTGCTGCCTGGGATGAATTCTTAAGGAAATACTCCCGCCTTATCTACAACTACATCCGCAGCGTTCTTAATATTCGCGGCTACGCTTTCCGTCAGCATATTGTTGAGGATGTTTTTCAGGAAATAATCTTTTCGCTGATCAAAGACAATTTCGCAAAGCTTAGGAGTTTTAAAGGCAAGAACCGGTGTTCTTTCGCCAGCTGGTTGCGGCAGGTAACTGTTAATTACACTATCGACCACTTGCGCAAGCCTAAGGCCAAGCTCTATTCCATTGATCAGGCAAATCCCGACGGTTTGAGTTTTAAGGAGATCATTTGCGAACGCGGGAGCCTGCCCGCGGAGGCCTTGAGCAAAAAAGAGACAGCCGCGTCACTTATTGATTGTATCCAACAGTTGCCTGCGGAAGATAAATATTTGTTGGAATTAAACCTTAACCAGGGGCTAAGCCTTAATGAGATCAAAGAGCATTTGGGCGTTTCCCGGGGGGCGCTGGATATGCGCAGGAGCAGGATCATTCAGAGGCTTAAGGATTGTTTTGTCGGCAAGGGGTTTGCTTTTGAGATGAACCTGTCGGAGCTTTAAAAACCGCGCGCTGCCGGATATTGGCCGGTTAGATTTGCCGGGAATTACCGTCTATTATATGTAGAAAGGCAGGTTTTGGTTATGGAAAGAATAGAAGAAATAGTAGCTATGGCATATAAAGAATGGAAGTCCGGTCAAAAGCAGGATACCGGTTGCCATCCTGATGAGGATGCGTTCGTAAATTTTCTGGACGGCAGTATGCCGGAAGAGGATCGCAGCTTATTCAGGACGCACGCGGTAAAATGCCCCCGTTGCGCTGATATACTTGCCGCGAGCCTGAAACTCAAGGCAGTAGAAGAAAAGGCGCCCACCCCGCAGTTCCTGGAAAGAATGAAGGCGTTTATTCTGCGCAATATCAACGCGGATAACCTGGATATTACCCTGGGGTTCAAAGACAGCTTGCTTCGCCTTTTTTATACTAACGGAGATGTACTGATCGGCCGGGAATTGGTCCCCGCGGCAGTGTTGCGCGGCCGGCAGGTGAAGGATTTTAAAGATGAGCTTGATATTTTTAAGGATTTTGGAGAATTGGTGGCGGAGGTAAAGATAGTAAACAAGGCCGCGGGTGTTTTTGAGATGGCGATCAGGGTTAAGGAAAAACAAACCCGTAAACCGGCTAAAGATATCAGGATCGCTTTGTTGAAGAACGGCCTGGAATTGGAATCGTTCCATACGGATTCAGGGAAAGTCAGGTTTGAGCATATAAAAGCCGGAAGGTACAAAGTGGAGATATCCGGGGTTTCCGGAAAGCTGGCAGAGATAGGCCTGGAGATACAAGCTGAACGGGTTTAAAAAATGCCGCAGACAGCAGGGCCATTGATCCTGGAGATATTCCGCAGCGACCGTCATCTTAAGATGAGCCTTTTTGCGTCCGGCGATATGGCGCAAACCCTGAGGAGGTACAGCCAGTGTTCAGTGGAATTCGAAGAGGTCCGTGAATTAAGCGGGCAGATCAGCTCTATATTAAGCAATGCGAGCACGAAACCAAGCCATGACCCCGGATTGATCGACGATCTCAAGAAGAACGGCCGGATCCTCTGGGACGAATTGTTCAGCAGGCAGGTCAAAGAAAGGCTTAAACTTTCCGGCGTCAGGGGGCTGGTTTTATTTTTTGACGAGGAGCTGGTAGGGGTGCCCTGGGAGCTGTTGTATGACGGCAGCGATTTCTTGGGGCTTAAATTCAACCTGGGAAGGCTGATCCGGACGAAATACCAGGATCCCCCGGCAAGTTTTCGCGGACATACTGCGAAGCTAAAGATGCTTATACTGGCTAATCCCACCGCTGATCTTGATTCCGCTTACCTTGAAGGCATCAATATAAAAAACCAGTTTGACCGTTCCCGCAAAGACTTGAGCATTGATTTCAAATCCACGCATATCGATACTTTATACGTGAAGAAAACGCTGAGGGAATATGACATCGTTCATTTTGCCGGCCACTGCGAATATGACCGCGAGGACCTGCAGAATACCGGATGGGTCCTTTCGGACCGCAGATTTACCACCCGGGATATCCTGGCTATGGGCGAGGGGCAGCAGATGCCGGGTTTGGTGTTTTCCAACGGCTGCCATACCGCCAGGGTATTAAAAGACGGCGCCGACCGGGATTATCAGGAGAAGAATTACAGCCTGGCTTCGGCTTTTTTATTTTCAGGGGTCAGGCATTACATCGGCGCGGTGCATAAGATAGAAGACCCGGTGAGTTTTTCCTTTGCCCGGGAGTTTTACAGCCGGTTGATCAAAGGCGATCCGGTAGGTGAGTGCGTGCGGCAGGCAAGATTGAGGCTGGTGGTCGATTACGGGATGAATTCAGGGCATTGGGCCAGGTATATACTTTATGGGGACCCGGATTTCTTTTTCTTCAAGGGGGGAGAAAAAGCGCGGCCAGCCTCTGTGTCCGGAGTGGCGGATGCGATCGGGCGTAAAAGGCGCAGAAAATTTTTTTCATTCGTTGTTTTCGTTCTTGCGGCCGCAACGATCGCCCTGTCCGCGTATATCTGGCTGCCTACCTTGAATCCCGGAACGTATTTCCTGTTTTCCCGATCCCGCAGACTGTTCCGGCAAGGGGACAATCCGGAGGTGATACGGACCTTGGAGAAGGTCATCCGCGATGACCCGGGTTTTCTGGCGGCGTATCCTTTGATCGCGGATACTTATTCCAGGATAGGCCGGCGCAAAGAAACTTTGAAATATTATTTTGATTATATGCTTGCCAGCCAGAGGCTGGATCCGTCAAGGCTTCCGGCTTTGGCGTATATAATGGCCGGGTGGACGTATCACCAGTCCGGTGAATACGATAAGGCCCGGGATTTTTATGAGCGGGGGTTGGACGCCAGCAGGAAAAACAATGATAAATTGAACGAGGCGCTGGCGTTGCGCAAGATGGCCCTTTGGCATATGGATAAAGGTGACGATAACCGGGCATTGGAATTGCTTACTAAAAGCTCCGAAATAAACCGGCAGAGGCAGTTTATTCAGGGGCATAAATATAACCTTGCCTGCGATTATTTCGATCTGGGCCTTTTGTTCGTGAACAAAGGCGATCTTGCCGCGGCAAAAGAATTTTATGCCAGGAGCCTGGATATGTTCAAAACTTTTGATCGTAAGGATGGGATAAGCGATTATTATTTTAACCTGGGGGAGATATACCTTTTCGAGAAGCAATATCTTAAGGCGAGGGATAATTATTTTAAAGGGCTGAAGATAGACCAAGCCCTGGGCGCGACGGCGGATCTGTCCAGCGATTATAATATGATAGGCGAATTGTACTCGGAGATGAATGATCCGGAAAAGGCGGAAGAATTTTTTAAAAAGGCGGAGGCCCTGTCGCGGCAGACGGATTCCCGGATGGAATTAGCCGCGGCATCTTATAATCTCGGGCTTTTATATAAGAAAAAAAGGCGTAAAAACAAAGCCCGGGAGTATTTTCGACAGGCTCAGGAGATATACAAGGCGGTTGATAGCCCGGATAAGCATCTGGTCAAGAAGGAGCTGCTTTCTCTGGATAATTAGGTAAATTGAAAACGTTTTCAAAATAACTCAAAATCACCTTGATTTATGCTTAATGGCAGGTTATCTTTAGTTATCGCGACACAAGAGAGTTAAAGCGAAGCTTTACAAATAGAACAAAGCCACGGATTGATTAAAAGCTTATTTAATCAGGAAGTGGCTTTTTTTGTTGGTACCTTACACCCAGCGCTGATCGGTATTGCGCGCAGTAAGCGCGCACTTGTTAATCCTATATGGCAAGGTACGCTGGTGTTCCTCGCAAGCTACACCCAGCGCTGATCGGTATTGCGCTGGTGTTCCTCAACTAGGAAGGAGATCCTATGCAACCGGGCGGGAATATGGCGGATAGAAGGAGATACGACCGTTTTGAGGTTGATCTACCATTGCATAATCTTGATTTTAAGTCGATGCGGGAGTTGGACGGCAAAAGCCGCGATATAAGCTCTAAAGGCATAGGGATGGTTTCGAATAATGAACTGCCGGTGGGGACCAGTTTGGATATCTGGCTGCATATGCCGGATAATGATGAGGAGATCCATACCAAGGGAACAGTTGCCTGGTCGGTTAATACCGGTCCTGGCCAGTTCAGGCTGGGGATAAACCTGGAAAAAGAGGACCTTAAACCCATACCGATCGTTTTGCGGACGATCCATATGCGCACCCGTTATTATCATTAACTAAAGGAGATTCGGCAATGGAAGAGTCTTCTTATTATGTAAGCAAATGCAATGACCGGCGCAGATACCAGCGTTTAAATCTCAGTTTTAATGTTACCTACAAAATCGACAGCCCGGTGGACGCGCGTGTGGCCTTTGGGAGCAGGGAGATCGAGGCCGTAACCCTCGATATCGGCGAGGGCGGTATGGCCATCCTGACCGAGCAGGATATTCCTCCGTGGACGATACTGTCGATGAAATTCCGGCTGATCCGGATGGACAAAGAAGGCAAAGTGAATTATTCCGATCCGGTGCAGATGTGCGGCGAGGTGCGCTCGAATAACATCTTTGAAGAACGGAAGCACCGCCTGGGTATCAGTTTTGTGGAAAAAGAGCCCGAGGTGACGAATCGCATCGGTGATTTTGTGATCAAAACAGTGGAATTATAATTTCGATTACGCTCTTGAAATTTTGTTTTAATGTGTTATATTATTATTGTAGAAAAACGGCAAGGGGCCAACTCCCAGCAGGCAGGTAATGCCTTCTAAAAAAGAGAACGAATTCCCCCTTGCCATTTTTATTTTTGCCAAATTAACCCCGCGGTTTTAAGCGGGGTGTTTTTATTTATCCCGCCTGTCCAGCCAATAATTTTTTAAATATCGCGTTAGATTTTCGCCTCTTTTACGTCAATTATGGTAAAGGAGGCTAAGATGAACAAGAAAACTGCGGTGCTCAGTTTGTTTCTGTCCCTGGCGGCAATTCTGCCGGGCGCAGCCCTGGGTGATGAAATGGATTGGGAAATGCTCAGCCGGGAGAATGCGGGTATCCGGGCAATGCTTTTCAGCCGGGATGATCCGCGGGAAATATTTGCCGGCTCCGGCTGCGCGATAATCCATAGCTCGGATCTTGGGTTCGAGTGGCAGGTGCTTTTTACGGTCAAGGGAAGCAATAAACGGGTAAATGCGTTAAAACAGGATGAAACGGATAGAAACATATTATATGCCGCTACCGGGGAAGGTTTATTTTACAGCCCGGATAAAGGCAGGCATTGGAAACGTTTATACCGCGGCAGGGACTATTCTGAGCGGGAATGCACAGCGGTAGAAGTTTTTAAGGGGAGTATTTATTTGGGGACCGGGGCGGGTTTGTTGATCAGCCGGGATAAAGGGCGTTCTTGGCGCAAGGTCGAAGGTGAATTGGGCCGCTGCCGCATAACCGCCATTGTTATTGATCGAAAAAATGCCGGTTGTATTTACGCGGTATCCGCGACTGGGGTATATCGATCTGTTCAGCCGGCCGCGGCCTGGGATAAAGTTTATGGCAACATAGTTTTAGAAGATGATATTGAAGTCGAAGAGGCTGCCTTGGACTCGGAAGAAAATTATATCTTGCCGGGTTTACGATATTTAGCTGTTTGTGCGGATGAGCCTGGCCGGGTCTACCTGGCAACTGCCCGGGGTGTGTATCAAGGCGATGACAGCGCGAAGGATTGGCAGGCTTTGACCGGTTACGGGTTATTATCCTCGGATATACGGTTTTTGGCTGTCTCGCAGCAGGGGGCGCTGTATGCTTTATCCAAGGCGGGGATTTTTTCTTATGACGGCAGCAGGTGGCATGAACGGTCTTCGCGCCTGAGTGCGGGGGAAATATTTATTATCGGGTTTGACAGCAGGGATGATCTTTATGCCGGCTGCGAAAAAGGATTATATAAGGCGATGTTAAATGGCCCGCGAGCTGTTGAGAGGTCATCTTTGCAAGGTGATGGCGCGTCCGGTATCCCCGCAATAAAGCCGACGCAGCAGGCCGCTATCGCATATGCGGAAGTGAACCCGGAAAAAATAAAACAATGGCGCAAACAGGCGGCTAAAAAAGCCTGGATGCCGGAATTGAGCATGGGTTTAGCCAGGGATACCAGCGATCTTTTTCATTGGGAGGGCGGCTCGACCGTTAAAGCCGATGATGACATCCTGCGTAAGGGCCGGGATACGGTAGACTGGGATATCGGCTTAAAATGGGATCTAAGCGAGATCATCTGGAACCAGGATCAGACTTCCATTGACGTGCGCTCCAAACTGATGGTGGAACTGCGGCAGGATATCCTGGATGAAGTGACCAAGCTGTATTTCGAGAGGATCCGCGTAAAAATGGAATTAGACGATTTAGCCATAGAGGACCGGAAAAAACGCTTCGAGAAGGAGTTAAAATTACAGGAGCTGACTGCGCAACTGGATGGTTTTACCGGAGGTTACTTTTCTTCCCATTCAAGACCCGGTCTTGTAAACGACTACAGCGCAAGGAGATAAATAAAATGCCATATCGTGAATTCATATTTGGGCCCGGAAATTATTATCATGTGTTCAATCGTGGGAATGAAAAGAAAAACATATTCCTGGAAATGGATGATTATGGGCGTTTTATGGCTAAGATCAAAGAATATAAAATTATCCATGAGATCAGTGTTATTTGCTATTGTTTGATGCCGAATCATTTTCACTTTTTATTGCGCCAGGACGCTAAAGATCCGGTATCGGACTTCATACATCGGTTGACAGTAAGCTATTCGATGTATTTTAATAAACACTACGAACGCGTGGGACATCTTTTTCAGGGGAGTTTTCGGGCGAAGTTGATAAAAGACGAAAATTATTTATTGCATCTATCGAAGTATATACATCGGAATCCGGTGGAAGTCTTATCCCAGGGGGAGAAGTTGGCTGAATATCCCTGGTCAAGTTACCCTGAATACCTGAAAATGGCTGATATGGATATCTGCGATAAAGCTATAATTCTGGAGCAATTCCGCGGCGTCAATACAGTCAGAGCTTATAAAGATTTTGTGGAGGATCGTTTGATAGAGAATAAACCGTTACAATCGAAGGATTTCTTTGCGGAACCTGAATAGCTCTAACAGGTTAGAAGACCGGGTCTTGAGTTGAGCAAAATCCCTTGTCAAATACAGCTATTTATGGTAAATTTAATGCTCCAGCCGTGTATTTTATTAATCTTAAACGAGAGGGCAACGGAAATGGCATTAATGCATTTTACTGATGGCAATTTCACGAAAGAGGTCCTGGAATCGGATGTTCCGGTAGTGGTTGATTTTTGGGCTACCTGGTGCGGGCCTTGCAAGATGGTCGCTCCGATCATCGATGAATTGGCCAAGGAATACGATAAGAAGGTCAAGATCGGCAAGGTGGATGTTGACGAGAGCCCCAATACCGCCTCAAAGTTCGGGGTTATGTCCATCCCGACTATAATGTTCTTTAAAGGCGGTAAGGTAATGGAGCAGAGCGTCGGCGCCATAAGCAAGTCCGATCTTAAGAAAAAAATCGACGAAAATATTTGATGAAGAAGATATTTATTGCCGCCACCAAGCAGAATGACGGCAAGACTACAGTGTCTTTGGGGCTGGTTTGCAATTTCCAGCAAAGGTTCAAAAAAGTCGCTTTTATTAAGCCTATCGGCCAGCGTTACCTGGAAGAAGAAGGCTTGAAGATCGACGAGGATTCGATACTTATCGAAGAGTCGTGCGGAATACGCAGCAGCCTCAAGGATATGAGCCCGATCGCGGTGGAGAAGGGTTTCACCGAGCGCTACATCGCCCACCCGAATAAGGATACTATTTCCAGGCAGATCAAAGATTCATTCCGCCGGATCTCCAAAAAGCAGGATCTGATAGTCATCGAAGGCACGGGCCACGCCGGAGTTGGTTCGGTTTTTGACCATTCCAACGCCATGGTAGCCAGGATGACCGGTTCCAAGGTGGTGATCGTTTCTTCGGGAGGCGTTGGCAGGCCGATAGACGAGATAATCCTGAACAAGGCGCTTTTTGATAAAGAAGGGGTCAAGATCCTCGGGGTGATTATAAATAAAGTTTTGCCGGCTAAATTCGATAAGATCAACGCCTTGGTCCGTAAAGGGCTGAAAAGGCGCGGCATTGACGTGCTGGGTGTCATACCGTTCGACCCGATGTTGTCTTATCCGACCGTCAAGCAGATACTTGAGGAGACCAACTTTGAACTTTTATGCGGCAAGGATTACCTGGAGAGTTACGTGTCCCGGGTGATCGTCGGGGCGATGAAGCCGGCGAATGCCCTGCGCTATATGGTAGACGACAGCCTGCTGATCACCGCCGGAGACGCCGATGATATGATCAAAGCGGCATTAGGCGAGTTCAGGGAATCGGACAGGAAACGGCTGAAGATATCCGGTATCATCCTATCCGGCGGGCTCAGCCCGGATAAGCCGATCATGGACCTTTTGACCCGGGCCCGGATCCCTGTGCTTTTGTCCGCCGCTGACACATATTCGGTTTCATACTGTATTCATGATCTTACGGTAAAGATACAACCGGAGAATACCATAAAGATAAAGACCGCCGTGGAGATGGTCAAAAATTACGTGGACCTGGATAAAATATTAAAGGGGATATAAGCATGGATACCGTAAGAAGAATAAGGGAAAAAGCCAGGAAGAGCCTGAAAACGATCGCTTTGCCGGAGTATAACGATAAGCGCGTGATTGAGGCGGCTCGGATCATCGAGGATGAAGGCGTGGCCAAGGCTTTGCTGCTTACCCCGGATAAGATCAACCCGCACGAGAAGGAAAGATATATCGCCGAATATTACGAGCTGCGCAAGGCCAAAGGCGTGGAGATGGACGCGGTCCGGAAACTTTTTGACGACCCGTTGTATTACGCGGCAATGCTTACCCGCGAAGGCAAGGTCGACGGGTTTGTCGCCGGGGCCAGCCATACCACCGCGGATGTCTGCCGGGCGTCGATAACCTGCGTGGGCATCGAGGAAAGATTAAGGATTGTTTCCAGTTGTTTTATCATGGTTGTCCCGAATTGTTCATTCGGATATGAAGGGACTTTTATATTCGCCGATTGCGGGGTGGTCCCGGACCCGACCCCCAGGCAATTGGCCTGCATAGCGCTGGCTTCCGCGGAATTAGGCGCCCGTGTTTTGGATCTTGTCCCGCGGGTGGGATTGCTCAGTTATTCCACCAGAGGCTCGGCGCAGGGCAAGGCCATTGATAATGTGCGCGAGGCTTTCGGGATTTTAAAGGAGATGGCCCCTGACCTGTTGTGCGACGGAGAAATGCAGGTCGACGCGGCGATCGTCCCAGAGGTGGCTAAGATCAAATATCCGGACAGCCCGGTCAGCGGCAGGGCCAATGTCTTGATATTCCCTAATCTGGAAGCGGGAAATATCGCATATAAGATTGTTGAGCGCCTGGCCAGGGCCAGGGCTATCGGGCCGTTATTGCTGGGTTTGAAAAGTCCGTGTAGCGATCTGTCCCGCGGCTGTTCCGTCGAGGATGTGGTTGATTGCGTGGCGATCTCGGCTATCAGGGCATAATTGTTCAACATGTATGCTGGATATTAGAAAAACCGGTATATTGTTCCTGGCGATCTTCGGTGTTTTTAACTGTTATGCATATGGCGCGGAGATTAAAATGAAAAATGTGCTGATGGTAATTGCCGAAGATCATTTCAGGGATGAAGAGTATTTTCAGCCTAAGAATGCCCTGGAAATTAAAGGGATCAACGTGCTGACCGCGTCCGCGTCCCTGAATACGGCTACCGGGTCCCTGGGAGGGAAGGTGGCGCCGGATCTGTTGATCTCTGCTGCGGATATGAAAGATTACGACGCTCTGGTTTTAATTGGTGGAGGCGGGGCGGAACAATATTATGATGACCCGGTCGTGCATAACCTTATCCGTCAGGCTGAAAACCGGCAAAAAATTATTGCCGCTATCTGTATAGCCCCGGTTATTCTGGCCAGGGCCGGGGCATTGAAAGGCAAAAAGGCCACTGTATGGCATTCTGAGGCTGGCGAGATAAATAATGCCGGAGGCAAATATACCGGATCGAAGGTGGAAAAGGACGGCAATATCATTACGGCTAACGGGCCGGATGCGGTGCTGGGGTTCATTGACGAATTGCTTAAGCTGCTTTTGAATTAAACCGGAGAAAAATATGATGAGGATGATGTTGAAATCAAAGATACACCGGGCTACGGTAACCGATGCCAACCTTTATTATGAAGGCAGTATTACTATCGACCAGTGCCTGATGGAAAGATCCGGGATACTGGCCAATGAAAAGGTCGAAGTGCTGAACCTGAATAACGGCTCGCGCCTGGAAACTTATGTAATAACCGGGAAAAAAAGATCGGGGATCGTCTGTCTTAACGGCCCGGCAGCCAGAGGCGCTTGCAAGGGCGATAAAATAATCATTGTGGCTTACGCCCTGGTGGAGGACAAGGATTGCCCGGGCGTAAAACCTAAAATAGTGAAAGTCGATGAGCGAAACAGGATTAAAGATTAGAGAGTTCCCGGACCCGGTATTGCGCAGGAAAGCCAAGCCGGTAAAAACAGTTTCCGCCGAACATGCCGCGTTGTTAAGCAAGATGGCCAGGCTGATGTATGAGTCCAGGGGCGTCGGGCTTGCCGCACCTCAGGTAGGAGTAAGCGAGGCGCTTATAGTCGTGGACGCCGGCAGCGGGCTGTATAAACTGGTCAACCCGAAGGTCATCAAAAAAGAAGGCTCTCAGGTCAATGATGAGGGTTGTTTGAGCGTTCCGGGAGTTTATATAAAAGTCAAGCGGGCCAGAAGAATAACGGTCAGCGGGCTGGATGAATCTTCAAAGCCGGTAAAGTTCGAGGCGCAGGATCTGTTGGCCTGCGCGATCCAGCATGAGATAGATCATCTATCCGGCCGGATAATAGTGGATTACGCGTCTTTCTTTAAAAAGATGGCCATAGGCATTAAAAAAGCAAATGCCGTTAAATAAAAGGCTTCCGGCCTGGTTCAGGCAGGCGATCCCCGATGACAATGCTTTAAAGTTGATGCGCCGGTTGTCCGATATGCAGGTCAATACGGTCTGTAAAGAGGCGAAATGCCCTAATATCGGGTCGTGTTTTGCGCAGTCCCGGATGACCTTTATGATCCTGGGAAATACCTGCACCAGGTCCTGCGGATTCTGCAATGTGAATAAGGCTGCCGGAAGAAAATTATCATTAGACCGGCGCGAGACGACAAGGATCTGTTCGGTAATAAAAGATTTGGGCTTGCGATATGCGGTGATCACCTCGGTGACCCGCGACGACCTGGATGACGGCGGCGCAGGCCAATTCGCTGAATTGATCAAAGAGATACGGGGTATCAGCGCGGATATTCGGATAGAGATATTGATCCCGGACCTTCAGGCAAAACCCGAAAGCATTAAAGTTATCCGGGGCGCAGGCCCGGATGTGGTTGGGCACAACCTGGAAACAGTGCCCGGGTTATACCCGGCGCTGCGACCGCAGGCGGATTATCAAAGGTCGCTTTCGGTCCTGAGAATGCTCAAGGATGGCGGATCCGGGCTGATCACTAAATCTTCGTTAATGCTCGGGTTTGGCGAAACTCCGGCCGAGGTTGAGCGGGTAATGAAAGATCTAAGGGGGGTTGATTGCGATATATTGACCCTGGGCCAGTACCTGGCTCCATCGGAAGGTCAGGTCAGGGTAAAGGAATTCATAACCCCGGAACAGTTCAAACAATTTGAAATAACGGGATTCAGCCTGGGATTTAAGGAAGTCCTGGCTGGGCCTTTAGTTCGTAGCTCATTCAAAGCAAACGAGTTACAAGACCGGGTCTTGAATAGGAAAAAGGTGGATAAATGTACGATCTGATCATTATCGGCGCAGGGCCTGCAGGGCTTACCGCAGGGTTGTACGGAGGCAGATACCGGCTTAATACTTTGATCCTGGAAAAAATGTCTGTGGGAGGCCAGATCATTCTTTCTCAGACCATTGAGAATTTCCCCGGTTTCCCGGGCGGAATAGCTACTGAAGAGTTGATCGCCAGGTTCAAGAAACAGGTGGATGATGTGGGCGTGGCTGTAAAAGAAGCCGAGGTTACAGCTATTGAGAAAGACCTCCAATCACAGGCGGGTTATCTTATAAAAACTAAAGACGGCTCTTTCCAAAGCCGCGGCGTGATCATTGCCTCAGGCGCAAGTTGGAAGAGGTTGGGTGTTCCCGGAGAAGAAAAGCTGATCGGTAAAGGGGTTTCATATTGCGGGACCTGCGACGCCCCGTTCTTTCGCAATAAAGAGGTGGTGGTGGTTGGCGCGGGCGACCACGCTTTTGAAGACGCGATATTCCTGACCACTTATGCCAGTAAAGTCACAATTGTCCATCGCAGGCAGGGATTCCGCTGCGCGAAGATACTTGAGGAAAAGGCGAAGGCCAACCCGAAAATAAATTTTATTCTGGATACGGTGATAGAAGAGATTTTGGGCGAAAATAAAGTAGAAGGGGTCAGGCTGAAGAATCTTGTTACCGGCCAGCCCAGCCAATTATCATGCCAGGGCGTGTTTGTGTTCATCGGCGTGGCTCCGAACAGCGCTTTCGTGAAGGAGAAAGTAAAGTTGGATGAGGGCGGCTTCATAATTACCGATGAAAACATGCAGACGAGTTTTGCCGGCGTGTTTGCCTGCGGCGATTGCCGAAAGAAAACCCTGTATCAGGTGGTCAACGGTTGCGGTGAAGGCGCAGTGGCTGCGCATTCCGCGCATACATATCTTTTGAATAAATAAGGGAGCAACATGTGTGCTCAAAAATATCTTACGCATAACCAGAAATTAAAAGAATGGGTGGAAAAGGCTGTTCGCCTTTGTCGGCCTGATGAAGTGGTTTGGATCGACGGTTCCTCGGAGCAGAAGCTGCAGTTGGAAAAAGAATCCGTGACTACCGGCGAGCTTATACCTCTTAATGAGGAGAGGCTTCCCGGATGTTTTCTGCACCGGACCAACCCTAATGACGTCGCCCGGACCGAGCATTTGACCTTTATCTGCACCAGGGATAAGAAGGACGCCGGGCCGAATAACAACTGGATGTCCCCGTCAGACGCCTATGCCAAGGCCAGGAAGATATTTAGATCTTCGATGAAGGGCAGAAAAATGTACGTGATCCCGTTTTCCATGGGTCCGGTGGGCTCGCCTTTCAGCAAGATCGGCGTGGAATTGACTGATTCGCGTTACGTGGTCTTGAATATGATGATCATGACCCGCGTGGGTTCAAGCGTCCTGGAACAGCTGGATAACGGCGTGGATTTCACCAGATGCCTGCATTCCCTGGCTGACCTGGATATCGACCGCAGATTGATACTGCATTTCCCCGAGGACAATACTATCTGGAGCGTTGGCTCCGGTTACGGCGGAAACGTCCTTCTGGGTAAAAAATGTTTGTCGTTGCGGATCGCCAGCCACATCGCCAGGAAAGAAAAATGGATGGCTGAGCATATGCTGATCATGGGCATTGAAAAGCCCAACGGCGAGATCAAATACATAGCCGCGGCATTCCCCAGCTCCTGCGGTAAGACCAACCTGGCTATGCTTGTCCCTCCTGAAGGCCTGAAGAAAAAAGGCTACCGTATCTGGACCGTGGGTGATGATATTGCCTGGATGCGCATAGATACGGACGGCGGTTTGTGGGCGGTAAACCCGGAGACCGGATTTTTCGGGGTGGCGCCGGGAACGAATTCCCACACCAACCCCAATATGGTAACGACTATCCGCAAAAATACCATTTATACCAATGTTTTGTCAAAGCCTGACGGGACGGTCTGGTGGGAAGGCGCTGACGGCGAGACTCCGGTGCGCGGGATCGACTGGCAGGGAAGGCCGTGGAAACCAGGAATGGTCGACAGCGAAGGCCGGAAGGTCCTCGGCGCGCATCCTAATAGCCGGTTTACTACTCCGATAAGCCAGTGCCCTTCGGCGTCGTTCAGGCTGGACCAGCCGCATGGCGTGCCGATAGCGGCGATAATATTCGGCGGACGCAGGCAGCATCTGGCCCCCCTGGTTTACGAATCATTCAACTGGCAGCACGGTGTTTTTATCGGAGCGACTATGGCTTCGGAACGCACCGCGGCCCAGGTCGGTAAATTAGGCGAGGTCCGGCGCGACCCTATGGCGATGCTTCCATTTTGCGGTTATAATATGGCCGCGTATTTCCGGCATTGGCTGGATATGGGCAAACGCATGGCCAGGCAGCCGCGGATTTTTAACGTTAACTGGTTCAGGATGGACGATAATAATAAATTCTTGTGGCCGGGATACCGGGAGAATCTGCGCGTCTTGGAATGGGTCCTTGACCGCTGTAATAATAAGGTTGAGGCTGAGCCGACGGCGATAGGTTATATACCCAGGCCAGGGGATCTGGATCTTAACGGCTTGAATATAAGCGACGCCGCGATCAACAAGCTTTTGTCGATTGATAAAAAAGCCTGGCTCGCGGAGATGGAAGGGGTCAGTAAATTCTTCCGGCAGTTCCAGAAAGACCTGCCCGAGGAGCTTTGGACTGAATATGAAAATCTTAAAGAGCGGATATCCTCTTTGAAGAAAGGATAGGTAGATGCCCGAGAAAGTAGTGTTGACCACGGATCTAAAGGACTTAACGCTTTTCAGGCGGGGCAAGGTCAGGGATGTGTATGACCTGGGTGATAAATTGTTGATCATCTCCACTGACCGGATATCCTGTTTTGACGTGGTCCTTGCCTGCGGCATACCTTATAAGGGCAAGGTCCTGACCAAATTGTCCTGCTTCTGGTTCGATCTGCTCAAAGAGATCATTCCCAACCATTTTATCAGCGCGGATATCAAGGATTACCCGCAGCAGCTTCAAAAATACGCCGAGTGTCTTGAAGGCAGGTCAATGCTGGTAAAAAAGACCAGCCCGTTGCCGGTTGAATGCGTGGTTAGGGGGTATCTTTCCGGCTCCGGCTTGAAAGAATACTTGAAGAGCGGATCGGTCTGCGGGATAAAACTGCCCGGCGGTTTGATCGAATCCGCGGAACTCCCGGAAGTGATCTTTACCCCCTCCACAAAAGAAGAAAAAGGGCATGACCAGAATGTCAGCCAGGATTACGTGGAAAAGAAGATCGGCAATGAGAAAACGGGGATCTTAAAAGAAAAAAGCATCGCGATCTATAAAAAAGCCCGCGACTACGCCCGCGCCCGGGGCGTTATTATAGCGGATACTAAATTTGAGTTTGGGATTTTTGAAGACAAGGTTATCCTGATCGACGAGGTTCTTACCCCGGATTCTTCGCGTTTCTGGCCGAAGGATGAGTATTCTCCCGGCAAGCCACAGCCGAGTTTTGACAAGCAATTCGTCAGGGATTATCTGGAAAGCCTGGACTGGGACAAAACCCCTCCGGCGCCCGGCCTGCCTGAGGAGATCGTCGAAAAAACATCGAAGAAATACCTTCAGGCTTATAAAAATCTGACCGGAGAAGAATTTAAATAATGACGATCTTCAAGAAGGCCATGGGTTTGGTTCTTAAGATCTGTTGCAGCGTTTTGCTTCTGTTTGTGTTGTTCAGGCAGATAGACGCGAAGTCAGTCCTTTCGATAATAAAAAACACCAATAAGCCGCTGTTGCTTTTTTCTTTCCTGTTGTGCTCATCTGTTTATATTTTGTGTTTTTTGAGATGGAAAATGCTGCTCGCCGTATCCGGGATCAGGCCGGCGATATCCCGGTTGATCTCGCCTTTTGCCGGCGGGGTATTTTTTAATTTATTCCTCCCGACGACTATCGGGGGGGATTTTGTGCGCAGCGCCGATCTGGCTATACATACAAAAAGGGCGAACGAGGTGGTCGCTACGGTGATCCTGGACAGGTTAAGCGGTTACATTGGTATGGTCCTTGTCGCTTTGCTCGCCTTGATCTTTGGGAGTAAATTGATCGAGGATCGAATGATCTTCTTGAGCATTGCCGGGCTTACTGCCGGGTTGGTCCTTATTATGCTGGTGTTTTTCAACAGTTTTGTTTATTCGATATTCCGGAAATTGTTTTATTCTCCGGATGCCGGAAAAATAAGGGCGGCCATCGAGGATATTCACCGCGAGATCTATAATTTGCGCGACCACAAGAAAGTCGCGTTAAAGAACCTGTTTTTATCCATATTAGTCCAGGCGATAACGCCGGTGACTACATATATAATCGCTTTGTCGCTGGGCGTGGATATGAACATATCTTATTTTTTCATCATTCTGCCCATAATTTCAGCCATATCTATGTTGCCGATATCCCTGGGTGGTTTAGGGATAAGGGATGCCGCCACGATATTTTTTTTCGCCAAGGTCGGAGTAGGGCAAGACCTGGCTTTTGCCATGTCCCTTATCGGTTTTCTTTTTATCGTAATTTACGCCGGCATCGGGGGGCTTATCTATGTCTTTACACTACGTCATAGACGGGTATAATTTGATAAAACACCGGTCGTTTTCTTTCGCCGACCGGTTCAAAGACGGCCGTTTCGCGCTTATCCAGTTTCTGCGCTGCGAAAAGCCGTGCGGCAGCTCCAAGAATAAGATCACTGTGGTTTTTGACGGTTATCCCCGGGGAATGAGCTCTCAGGACAGCGACATAGAGATAATCTTTTCCGGGGATGAAAGCGCCGATGACCGGATCATAAGAATCGCCGGATCGCGCCGCGGCCCGCGCAATATAGTGCTGGTTTCCGATGACCGTCAGCTCACGGATACGGTCAAAGGCTGCGGATTGTCCGCGGTAGGCATTGAGGAGTTCATCGCCCCTAAGAAGAAGTTCGCCCGCAAGAGCGACGACTCATCAAAATCCGAGTTGACCGGCAGTATGGTGCGCAAGATAAATAAGGAATTGGAAGATATCTGGCTTAAGTGATCAAGACCCGGTCTTCTAACTTGTTGATAGCTAAAGGTTTTCAAGACCGGGTCTTGAATATGATAATATGGGTGATTTTATAAAATTCCTGGGCACTGCCGGGGCGCGTTTTGTGATGATCAGGCAGCTGCGTAATTCAGGAGGTATATGGATATCCTGCGAAGGCGCGAATGTTCTGATCGACCCTGGTCCGGGAAGCATTGTCCATTGCGCCAAGTCCCGGCCTAAACTCGACCCTTGCAGCCTGGACGCGGTAATCCTCACCCATCGCCATCTGGACCATTCTAATGATATCAACGTGATGATCGAGGCGATGACAGAGGGCGGGTTTAAGAAAAGAGGCGAGGTATTCTGCCCGGCTGACGCTTTAGAAGGAGATCCGGTGATCTTTAAATATCTCCGGCAGGCCCCGGAGCGGATACAACTGATCCGGGCCAACCAGTCGTACCAGACGGGAAATTTCATTTTTTCCACCTCTATGCGGCATATTCATCCGGTTGAGACCTACGGCCTTAAATTCAAAATAAACGGCAAAGAGGTGGGGCTTTTAACCGATACCCGATATTTTGCGCAGCTGGCGGATTTTTATGATGTCGAGATGTTGATAGCCGGCGTTGTTTTTCGGGAGCCCAGGCCGGGGATAGACCATTTGAGCGTTGCGGAGTTGAAAGGCTTGATCCTTGGCCTTAAATCCAAAGGACGGCTTAAGAAGGTAATACTGACCCATTTTGGGATGTCTATGCTTAAGGCGAAGCCTCGCAATGTCGCAATGGACCTGGCCCGCGAGACCGGGGTGGATGTTATCGCCGCTACCGACGGGATGACTGTGGGGTTGGATAATGAATAAAATATTACTGCATATCTGTTGCGGTATATGCTCCGGTTGGCCGATTGAGAAACTGCGCCAGGACGGCTATGAGGTTACCGGGATATTTTATAACCCTAATATCCATCCGCGGGATGAATATGAGCGCCGTCTGGAAGCGGCCAAGAAAGCCTGTTTTGTCCGCGGTATGGAATTGATAAGCGCGCCTTATGACTGCGAACGCTGGCTCAGCCTGACTGAAGACCTGAAAAATGAGCCTGAAGGCGGGAAACGCTGCTCGCTATGTTACCGCCTGCGCCTGGAGTATACGGCTTTGAAGGCTAAGGAGATGGGGATAGAATATTTCACCACTACGCTTTCCATAAGCCCGCATAAAGACAGCGCCCTTATAAACCGGATCGGCATCGAAATCGCCGGCGACGGGTTCAAGGAATATGATTTTAAAAAGGCGGATGGTTTCAAAAAATCCAATCGATTTTCACTGGAACACGGATTGTACAGGCAGAATTACTGCGGATGTTCTTATAACATGAGGTAAAGGCGATGATAAGAAAAATACTGGCGTCAATAAACGCGAAAAGCATAATCGGTTTATTCCTTATCGTGTTCGTCATTTTGATGGCGATAACTTTTGCCAATGTCAGGTATCAAAGCGAGATCCTGCAAAAGAAAGAGCTGGAGAGCGCCAACACCTTGGCGGATATTATACTCAGCGCGATGCGTTATCCCATGCTTAACGGCGACCAGGACATAATCCAGCGGCAGTTCGATAGTTATCGCGTTAATCTTAAAGGGGTCACCGTCGCGCATCTCTTGGATGATCAGGGTATCATTAGGCGGTCCACGGATACCAAATTGATCGGCGAGAAAACTCTGGCCATAAGGATAGCCGATGCGCTTGTCGGCAAGGAATTTCATGGCATTGAGAAAAGGGTCAGGACCAATGGGCTGGTATATGCCAAGACCGTGCCGATCTTTAACGAAAAAAGATGTTACCCTTGCCACGGTTCGGATAAGGAAGTGTTGGGTGTGCTGCGGATCGCCATGGATTGGGAGCGCGTTATTAATGATCTGAAAAGTGTGCGGAACAGGAATATCCTGTTTGCCGTACTCGGGTTGTTCGCCCTGAACATCTTTACCGCGTTCTTTTTGATAAATACGATCATTAAACCCATCAAAGACCTGAAAGACGGGATGAAAAGGGCTTCCATAGGAGATTTTGTCCATCCTTTGGTCCCGGCGAATAGAGACGAGATCGGAGAGTTGACCAGGATGTTCAATAATATGAGCCGCGATCTGAACTTGTTGCTCAGTAAGGAGAAAAAACTGGCGGAAGAAGAAAAGGTCCGGGTGGAGCATTTGGCTGAAATGAACCTGGAATTGAATATGGGGATCGAAGAGCGTATGCGTAGTGAAGCGGAATTGCGCGCAATAACCCAGCGGCTTACGGATATAGTTGAATTTCTGCCGGATGCGACATTTGTCATTGATAAGGAGAAGAAGGTGATCGCCTGGAACCATGCGATGGAAGCGATGACCGGGATTAAAAAAGCCGATATGATCGGCAAAGGCGATTATGCCTATTCCGTGCCGTTTTACGGTATTCCCAGGAAGATCCTGATTGACATGGTCGACCTGCCGTTGAGCCAGATCGAGAAGGATTATAAGTCCATAGAGATAAGAAAGAATACTTTGTGCGCCGAAACGTATGTGCCTTTAATGCGCGGCGGCAAGGGGGCTTACCTGTGGGGTATCTCTGCTATGCTTTTTGACGCCCAGGGCAATAAAGCCGGGGCTATAGAATCGATCCGCGATATAACCGAGCGCAAAGAAATAGAGAAATCGCAAAGGCTGAGCCAGGTGGGAAAACTTGCGGCGAGCATGGCCCATGAGGTGAACAACCCGTTGATGATCATCTCGGGCCGGGCCCAGCTTTCCCTGATGGAAAATATCGCCAATGACGCGGTTAAGAGCAACCTTATGCTTATATTCCAGGAATGCCTCAGGGCAAAGGATATTACTCAGAGGCTGTTGAAATTCTCCCAGCCCAGCCGGGGGGTAATGAAGCCTATCGATTTGAACAAAAGCCTGGAAGAGATAGTGGTGATAATCGAGCATCAGTTCGGTTTGGACAACATAGCCATAAAAAGAGATTACGCCGCCACCCTGCCGTTGGTAAGAGGCGATGAAAAGCAGTTGCAGGAAGTTTTTATCAACCTGTTGAATAACGCCCACGAGGCGATGGAAGAGAACGGGACGATAGAATTGCGTACCAGGGTGGAAAATGATTTCGTAAAAATGGAATTCCGGGATACCGGGGCGGGTATGCCTGTTGAAGTGGTTTCCAAGCTTTTTGAGCCGTTCTTCAGCACAAAAGAAATGGGCACAGGCTTGGGGATTTCGGTAAGCTACAGTATTATAAAGGCGCATGGCGGCCAGATGATATTCGATAGCGCTCAGGGAAAAGGCACGACCGTTATCCTGCTTATACCGATATACAAAGGCGCGTAAAGGTCGCAATCTCTGTCGATCAATGGAAAAATTTGACGTTATAATAATCGGCGCAGGGGCTTCAGGGATCGCCGCCGCGATCAGCGCAAAAAAACGCGGCTCCTCAGTTATTGTGTGTGAGCGCCTGGCGTCTATGGGCAAGAAGATACTGGCTTCCGGGGGAGGCAGGTGTAACCTGCTCAACGAGGAGCTGGATGAGACTAAATATAATCCCGGTTCGCGGGAACTGGTCAAGTCAATCCTGGGCCAATACGGCAGGGACGAAATAAAAAAATTCTTCGCCGGTCTCGGCCTTTTTTTATCATCCGAAAACAACCGTGTTTTTCCCGCCACTAACCAGTCAGCTTCTGTTTTAAGGGTGTTGGAGCTGGAATTGCGGCGATTATCCATTTCGGTTGAGTTTAATTTCGAGGCGTGCGATATACGCGGCGCGGGCGTTGGGTTTACGGTGATATCCCGGGCAGGCAAGAAGCTGCAATGTTCCAGGCTTATTTTGGCTTGCGGGGGGATGTCTTATCCGGCATTGGGTTCCAACGGCGGATGCTATAAACTGGCCGAAAATTACGGGCATAAGATCATTGAGTGTGTTCCGGTTTGCGTGCCTTTGCTGGTAAAAGACCCGTTTTGTCATTTACTTCAAGGGCAAAAGGTCTCTGTTACGGCCCGCTCTGTGGTTGATGGAGAAACAAGATCGGAGTCAAAAGGCGATGTATTGTTCACCAAATACGGGTTATCCGGAACAGCGGTCCTGGATGTCAGCAGGGAATTGTCCGTGGCGATCAATCGGGAGCATAGGCAGGATGCGTATATTTTTCTGGACTTGGCCCCGTTTTTGGAAGAAAATATATTGAAGCAGTATCTGTCGGCGCGGCTGCGGAGCGGGGTTACGGCGGATGATCTTTTGTGCGGGGTATTGCCAAACAAATTCATTCTCGCGTTTAAAGATTTGCTGGAAAGCAGAGATCCCGGGCGCATAGCTGCCGGGCTTAAGGAAAAGCGTTTTAAGGTCCTGGGGACGCGGGGTTGGAACGAGGCGGAATTCACGGCCGGCGGGATCGATACGAAAGAAGTGAAGAACGCCAGCCTTGAGTCGTCGCTGCGTAAAGGCTTGTATTTTTGCGGCGAGGCCCTGGATGTTGACGGCAAACGCGGGGGTTACAATTTAGCCTGGGCGTGGAGCTCGGGTTTTGTGGCGGGTTTAACCAAAGGGGGATGAAATGCCTTACGACAGCAGTCTGGATAAGCAATTATTCACCAAAGCGCTGGAAACCGATGGCGGTAGGATCACGGTTAGCGTGTATTCATACAATAACGGCCCGTTGAAGATGCAGATCGTCAGGGAGAACCGCGACCAGGAAGGCAATTTCCGTTTTGCCAAATTGGGAAGACTTACCAAATCCGAGGTAGAGGAGCTTCTGCCGATCATCAACGAGGGGATCACACATTTGTAAAAAAGCCGGTATGGACGGTATTGTCTTAGTCGGCCTGAACCGCAACACGGTATATACCCCGTTAGCCCTTTTATATTGCCGGGCCTGCCTTACGGAAGATAAAAAATTATCCTCCAGGGTTCGTGTGGACATTCGGGAGTACGAGTTAGAGGATTCCGAGGAATATATATTATGGGACCTGGCGAAATTCGCGCCCGGGATCGTCGGGTTTTCCTGTTATTTGTGGAATATTAAAAAAGTGCTCAAGCTCAGCCGGATGCTGCGCAAGGCAATGCCGGGGATAAAAATAGTTTTGGGCGGGCCGGAAGTATCTCCTTTAGCCAAAGGGATATTGAAGGATAATCCCTGCGTAGATCTGGTGGTCAGGGGTGAAGGCGAGTTTGCCTTTACCGATATTGCGCGGGCTTATTTGACCGGCAAGGGGCTCTCAGGGGTTAAAGGAATAACCTTTCGCAAAGGCAAAAAGGTCTTTGAAAATCCAGGGCATCCGTTTATCGCGGACCTTGATTCCATACCCAGTGCGTATTTGAATTCCGGGTATGAGTTGGCTAATCGGGAAGTATGTCTGGAAACGCAGCGCGGCTGCGTGTTCGGCTGCTGGTTCTGTTATTACAATAAAGGTTGCGCTAACTGGCGGGTTTTTTCGCTGAAGAGAGTAAAGAAAGAGCTGCTTTTTTTGCTTTCCCAGGATCAGGCGGAAATTTACCTGATGGATCCGGTCTTTAATATAGATATTAAGCGGGCCAAGGAGATATGCCGCTTCATAATTGAACACAATAAAAAACGCATCCCGTTCCATACCGAGATCCAGGCGGAATTAGTCGACGCGGAATTGGCGGCACTTTTGAAGAAAGCCTGCGTGCGCTATATCGAAGTGGGACTGCAGTCGGATGACGATAAGGTCCTGAAAAATGTCCGGCGGGCGTTTAACCGGGAAAAGTTCATCAAAGGGTTTAGCCTGCTTAAGAGTAACGGCCTGGTGGTTGAGCTGCAGTTGATCCTGGGGTTGCCCGGGGATTGTTTGGAAACATTTTTCAGGTCTTTGAAATTCGCGCTTGAACTCGATCCGCCGGTGTTGTCCGTTTTTAAGCTGCAGGTTTTGCCCGGTACGATGATACGCGAACGCGCGCGGTCGCTGGGTATTGAATATGAAGCGGAGCCGCCGTATGAATTTATCCAGAGCAGGACAATGCCTTTTAAGGATTCCATACTGGCGCAAAAAGCGGTTAATAGCGTGAGCCTTTTTCGCCGGAACAAAGCCGCGCTGAGGCTATGTAAACAAAAAGGCATAGATATGGTGCAATTGATCAGGCTCTGGCTTGATCATACGCGCTCCGATGACCATTTGCTGAATAATGAAGATAACAACGCTTTGTCCAAGGAAGCCGCCGCTTTCCTCCAGACCTGTAGACGTTGTATGTAACCATCTGCAGGATATGATGTTGGAATTAAATGTTTTATGCGGCAAATCGCAAGGAAATTAGGCGATATAACATTTATTTGTAATTATATGAGGTGTAAAATGTTACGTACAACGTCTACTGGTATATGAATCTTATTCTGATAGGAACTTTGGCTAGTCTTATTGCTGGAGCAGCCACGCTCATTGGCGCTTTGGCGGTATTTTTTATGCACCGGGTTTCCGATAAATTCCTGGATATGTCTCTGGGGTTTTCCGCCGGGGTAATGCTCGCGGCTACATTTTTCGGACTGGTCGCCCCGGCGATCAAAATGGGGGGGACTTTAAAGACAGCGGTCGGGATATTGCTGGGCGCGTTGTTCCTTATTCTTATGGAAAAAACCGTCCCGCACGTGCACAGGGTGGCCGGGGTAAAAGGCCCGCCAACGCATTTAAGCAAGACCGCTTTGTTCATCCTGGCGATAACCATTCATAATTTTCCGGAAGGGTTGACTGTGGGCGTGGGATTCGCTAATGGTAATATCCCCGCCGGCATAGTTTTGGCTGTGGGGATCGGGATCCAGAACATAGTGGAAGGCCTGGCAGTGGGTTTGGCGCTTTTACGGGATAAGACTACGGCAATGACCGCGTTTTTGATCGCCTCATTCACCTGCGTGGTCGAGCCTATCGGGGGTTTGCTGGGTATTTCCGTGGTTTCGGTCAGTCAGCCGCTTGTCCCGTACGGGATGGCTTTTGCCGCCGGGGCCATGCTTTTTGTGACCAGCGAGGAGATCATTCCGGAAACGCATTCGCGCGGCAATGCCCGCGAGGCTACGATCGGCATAATCTTTGGTTTTATCGTGATGATGATGCTGGAAAACCTGTTTGTTTAATCCCGGGGTTGACATAAACGCCCTGTTTTATTTATGGATCTAATTGATTTCGGGTTTCAAAAATCGAACCTATTCCAGCATATGCCGCTTTTCGACGAGATTGCGTATGCCGGGCAGAATGAGGATAATGTCCGCCGGTATAAGGCTCTGCGCGAAGGGCAAAGCTGCGATCTTTTGACTCTGAACTTCATCCGCCACGATGAAAAGATGCTCTGGGAGGCGGTGGAGGATTTTATCAAGCGCAGCACGATCAGCGCCACAGCCGGGGTGCACGGGGTGTATATCTTCGATCTTCTGACCATTGACATATACCGCGAAGCCAAAACATTCAACCACGCCGAACTTTCCGCCGTTATCATGAAAACGGCCGCTAAACTGGCCCCCGCCGAGCTTACTATGATCAAGTATTCTTCGGTCTATGCATTGTTCAGGAAGACTGTTACCGAAGATTGGGGCAAGATCTCGTTTAAGACCGCGGTGGATGTGTTCAAGGATAAACCGGATTTTCTGGATATCCTGGTCAAGCGGCTGCTGAAGAATTTTCAATTTCCGCGCGATCCGGTGATGCTTTTGCTGAATGATCTCAGCCAGAATCCGGTTTTTGACCCCAAGAATGAAACCCAGCAAGCGCGGTTAAAAAAGGTGATCGCTGATCTGATCCCTAATTCCATAGAATTCATCCCGGAAGTTTACATCCAGGATAAGAACGGGGCCCGGGAGCTTCTATCAGGATATGAACTCTAGATGTTAAGCTTATATTGAGATGAAAAAAAGACTGAAGGAAGAATCGCTTTTATTTATAAGCGTGGTTAAGTGGATCGTATTGGCGGCGATAATCGGCGTCATTGTCGGCGGGGCAACCGCCGTATTCTTAAAGGCGCTGAATTACAGCATTGCCTTCGCCGACAAACGGCAGTATTTCTTCCTGTTAGTGCCTGTGGCTTTTTTTATAAGCTCTCTGGTAATCAAATATCTCGCTCCGGATGCCGAAGGCCATGGGACCGAAAAAGTCATTGAGGCAGTTCATAAACGCTCCGGGAAGATAAATCCGGCTGTTGTTCCGGTCAAGCTGTTGACAACGGTTGTCACGATTGCCAGCGGTGGGTCCGCGGGCAAGGAAGGGCCTTGCGCGCAGATCGGGGCCGGTTTGGCGTCTTTTTTTGCCGATATCTTCCGGTTCGATAAATCTGACCGCAGGAAACTGGTTATCTGCGGGATCAGCGCGGGTTTTGCCTCGGTATTCGGCACGCCGATAGCGGGAGCCATATTCGGCGTAGAGGTGCTTTTTGTGGGAGGCATACTCTATGACGTGCTTTTGCCGTCTTTTATCGCCGGGATCATAAGTTATCATGCCACCGAGATGTTCGGGATAAAGTATTTTTATCATGCTATCAGTTTTGTCCCGGTTTTTACGCACTTGTTCTTTCTTAAGGTGATCCTCGCCGGAATATTTTTTGGTTTATGTTCATTCGTAATGATCGAGATATTAAAATTAGGGGAGCGGATATCAGCCAGGATCAGGATATGGGCGCCGTTAAAAGGACTTATCGGCGGTTTAATTATCATAGGCCTGGTGTTCGCTTTCTCGAAACAGTATCTCGGCTTGGGCCTTGGAACGATTGAAAAATGCCTGGCCGGGGGGAAAGTGGAGTGGTTTGCTTTCCTTGTTAAATCTGTTTTTACGAGTATCACGCTTAATTTCGGCGGCAGCGGCGGGATAGTCACGCCGATATTTTTTGTCGGCAGCGCCTCGGGGAATATATTCGCCCAGATATTTCATCTGGATATTGCGACGTTCTCCGCGTTGGGCTTTGTGGCGCTTTTGGCCGGCGCCGCCAATACGCCTATCGCCGCCAGTATCATGGCGATAGAGTTATTCGGCCCAAGGATCGCCCCTTATGCGGCGGTGGCCTGCGTCATCAGCTTTCTTATGACAGGGCATCGCAGCGTGTATCCTTCGCAGATCCTGGCGTTCAAGAAATCCAAGTTCATTGAGGTCGATATGGGCAAAGAGATGAATGATCTCAATGTCAGCTTTCAGGGCTCCAGAAATAGCCGCGCGCTTAAATTGATCTCCTGGATAAGATCTTTTTTTAAAGGCAATAGACGATAAACCATCAGGATGGTATCCGTAAAGACTCTTGGCGGACCATTGGTGTAAGTGGCGCGATACGATTTTGGGTATTTTGATGATGTTAAGTGATTCTGATCCAAATGGTTGAGTCGATAAATAGAGCCATCCAAATTGTATAAACGGAGTGAACGCATATGGTTAGTTTAGCGCGGTATATTATTCCGGTTTTTGTCATAGTTTTTTGCGCATGCGGTTGTGAGCCTTCTGCGCGCACGCAGCCGATTGCCAGCGCTCTTTCAGCGGACAAGGTGCCGATTGCCTACGCGGTGTACGGCCAGGCAAATGATCCAGCCGTGGTTTTTGTGCACGGGTGGAGCTGCGACAGCCGCTACTGGCACAATCAAATCCCGTATTTTTCGAGGAAATACCGGGTGATCACAGTGGACCTTGCCGGACACGGCAATTCCGGTTTCGGCAGGAAGGTTTATACCACGGAAGCATTCGGTCAGGACGTGGCTGCAGTATTGCGGCAGCTTGATGTAAAGGAAGCGGTGCTGATTGGGCATTCCATGGGAGGAGAGGTTATCCTGTATACGGCAAAGATCTCGCCAGAAAGAGTGGCCGGCCTGGTCGGGGTCGACACCCTTGAGGACCTGGGTATGGTGTATCCGGATGAAGTGAAGAACAGTATTTATGAGCCGATAGCCGCGGATTTCGTGCCGAAGGTGCAGGAGTTTGTCCGCAGCATGTTTCCGGTCAACGCCGATAAAGATTTGGTCGATGCCATCGCCCTGGATATGTCATCGGCTCCGCAGGAGGTGGCGTTGAGCTCGATGAAGGAATATTTCAAGGTGTCTGCCCAGGAATTGATCAAAGATCTGAAAGTGCCGCTAAAAAGCGTCAACGCCGATTTATGGCCGACCAATGTAGCCGGCAACAAAAAGTTTGTGCCGTCATACGAGATGGCGCTGATGAAAGGACACGGCCATTTCATCATGCTGGAAGACCCGGGCCAGTTCAATGCGCTGCTGGAGCGGATGATTGACAGGATACTTGCCGAGACAAAGAAATGGAAGTAAGCGCCGGGACACAAAAATTCATCTAACGATATGGTTAATAAATTGATAACAAGAAATAAATTTTCTCTTTGCACATACGGCTGCCAGATGAACGTCCGCGACTCGGAGGTGATCTGCGGCCTGTTGAAAACAAGGGGGTATAGGATCGTCGCCGAGCCGGATCAGGCGGATGTGGTCATATTCAATACCTGCTCGGTCAGGCAGCACGCCGAGGATAAGGTCTGGTCGGAAATAGGCAATATCGCCAAGAAGGCCAAGCGTAAGGAACATGCTGGGAAACAGGCCCCTGTGCGCCGAGTATCGGGCAATGCCAAGGCGGGGACTGTCCCCATTGTCGGTTTGGTTGGATGTATGGCCCAGAATTATAAAGAATCTGTTTTTGAGCGGTCGGAATATGTGGATTTTGTGGTCGGGCCTTCGGATATCGCTAAAATACCGGAAATAATTGAGACATTATTTCAGGGACAGGCCTCTGTGCGTCGCGTATCGGGTAATGCCAAGGCGGGGACTGCCCCTGTATCTCACGGCTTGTATGACCGTAAGATCTGGGAGACCGACGGCCAGGTCCGGCCGGAAGAGATATATCATACCGGGTTTTATGAGGATAAGGAGCACGCATATGTGGTCATCTCCGAAGGTTGCTCGAACTATTGCTCGTATTGCATAGTCCCTTATGTCCGCGGTCGGTTGCATAACCGCGGCCATCGCGATATACTCAAAGAGATCCATCAGGCTGTGGACAAGGGGATATCCCGGATAACCCTGCTGGGACAGAACGTCAATGCCTATGAACACGGGGATGTGGATTTCATCGGTTTGATCAATGAGGTCAACCGGATCAAGGGTTTAAAAGAATTCAGCTTTGTAACCTCGCATCCCAGGGATACGTCAGCCCGCTTATTTAAGGCAATGGCGGATTGCGATAAATTGAAAAAATACCTGCATCTGCCGGTGCAATCAGGATCGGATAAACTTTTGGAGCGGATGAATCGGGGGTATACCAGTAAATTCTACCTGGGACTGGTCGATGATTACCGAAAGATAATCAAAGACGGACTTTTAAGCACCGATATAATAGTGGGGTTCAGCTCAGAGACCGAGGGCGATTTTAAGGCGACGTACAATCTGATGGAGGATGTGGGGTTTGACAGCGCGTATATCTTCAAATATTCCCCGCGCCCCCAAAGCGAGGCGTTCGGATGGGCGGATGACGTGGATAAAACCGAAAAAGAGCGCAGGCATAAATTGATCCTGGACCTGCAAAGAAAAATATCAAAAGGGAGAAATGCGAAAAAATAAACTGATCTTTTTATTGGCGGCAGCGGGGTTGTTATGCGTGATCCCATTGAGCGGCGTTTATGCCCTTGATCTGGAAAAAATGAAAGCGTGTTTATTGAACGCCGATTACCAGGCGGGAATTAAGGAGGGGGAAAGGCTTTTGTCTTATGCCCGCTCGAATGAACCGAACCTGGATGAGCTGTATTATCTTTTGGGCTTGAGCTACCTAAAACAGGGCAATTACCTGCGCGCCTCGGATATATTCGAGATAATCATTCGCGAATTCCGAGACAGCCGGTTCAGGGAGGCCAGCCACATCGGCCTGGGCGACGCGTATTTCGTTAAGGGGGATTATTTAAAAGCCGAAGGGATCTATAGCGGGCTGCTTGCTTCGGCCGAGAGGACGAAATACAAGGCCGGGCTGTATTACCGCTTAAGCCAGATAGCGGGTAAGCTGGGCAACCCTTTGCAGGAAAAAGCGTATCTGGAAAAGCTTAAGGCTGAATTTCCGCACAGCCCGGAATGCCTGGGAAAAGTGGACGTTACCTCCCTGCCTAAACCGATGAAAACCGAGGTCGCCGTGCCGGCGGCAAATGACAAGGGCTTTACTTATACGGTACAGGTCGGAGCGTTTTCCACCCGGGCCAATGCCCTGCGCCTGGCCGCGGACCTTAGGCGCAAGGGGTATTCGGCGTATATAGAGGATTCGGTTTCCCGGAACAAGGATATATACAAGGTAAAGGTCGGCAAATTGCCCAGCCGCCCGCAGGCAAAGGACCTGGAAAGAAGGCTTATCCTGGAAGGTTATCCCACTAAAATCCATCCTTGATCTTATGCGGACTAAACTGATATTTCTGGTCGGCCCGACCGCCGCGGGCAAGACTGACCTGGCGGCATCGCTGGCGAAAAAGATAAACGCCGAGATCATTTCTTGCGATTCCATGCAGGTGTACAAGGGCATGGATATACTTACATCCAAACCGCCGGCCGGCATACGGAAAAAAGTGCCCCATCATCTGATCGACGTTGTCAATCCCTCATGCGAATACAATGTTTCCAGATACCGCAGCCAGGCGATGAAAATGGTCTGCGGGATCGTAAAAAAGGGCAAAACCCCTTTTTTTGTGGGGGGCAGCGGCTTATATATGTCGGTAATGGTAGACGGCATATTCGAGGTCAAAACAGAAGACCGCGCTTTGCGCAAAATATTGTATAAGCAGGCGCAGAAATATGGCAGCCGGAAGCTTTACGCCGACCTGTTAAAGGCTGATCCGCAGGCCGCCGCCAGGATCCATCCTAACGACGCTAAAAGAATAATCCGGGCGCTGGAAGTATTTAAAGTCAGTGGAAAACCGATATCGCGGATGCAGGCTGAACGGAAAGGCCTGAGTGGCGAATATGATATCCGCATCTTCTGCCTGGATATGCCGCGAGAGGAATTGGATAAGCGCATTGACCTGCGGGTGGACAGGATGTTCAGGCAGGGCCTGGTTAAAGAAGTTAAAAAACTGTTAAAGGCGCGGTTGAGCAGAACTGCTGCTATGGCCATAGGCATAAAGGAAGTTAAGGGTTATCTGAACGGAGAATACGGTTTGCAAGAGGCCAAAACGCTGATAAAGAAGAATACCAGGAAATATGCCCGCAGGCAGATGACCTGGTTCCGGAAAGATAAAAGGATCGTCTGGTTCACCAAAGCAGGAACGCTTCTGGATCTGATCGGAAAACCGGGTAGGAATTAAAGAGGAAAGTGTCCCCGACCCAGCCGCGGAAGTGTCATATGGGGGTTTTATATTATGGAGAAAGCTTTATTAGTCAGCGTAAAATTATATTCGAATAAGGATGACTGGCCGATCGAGGATCTGGCCGCGGAGCTGGAAGAGCTTGCCGGCTCCACGGGAGTGCAGATTACCGAGAATGTTACATGTCTGATCGACCGGCCCAGCGCCAATCTTTTTATCGGCAGCGGCAAGGCCGAGGAGATCTCTTTGATAGCGCAGGAAACAGGATCGGACACAGTGATCTTCAGCCACGACCTTTCCGGGACCCAGCAAAGGAACCTGGAAGAGGTGATCGGCAAAAAGACCATTGACCGCACGCAGCTTATCCTGGATATTTTCGCCCATCACGCCAAAAGTCCTGAAGGCAAGACGCAGGTGGAATTAGCCCAACTGCAGTATTTGATGCCCAGGCTGATCGGTAAGGGATTGATCCTTTCCCGGCAGGGCGGAGGCATCGGCACCAGCGGGCCAGGAGAAACAAAGCTGGAAATTGACCGGCGCAGGATACGCGCCCGGATCGAAAAGCTCAAAGATGACCTAAAGCATCTTAGTTTGCACCGCCAGAATATGCGCAAGCGCCGGAAAGAAAACCAGGTCCCCACGGTGGCGCTTGTCGGGTATACCAATGCCGGTAAATCCACGCTTTTGAATGCGCTTACTTGCGCCGGACAACTGGTCCAGGATAAATTATTCACCACCCTTGATCCATTATCCAAAAGTCTTACGTTGCCCGGTGGCGAACATATCATTATCTCGGATACCGTAGGTTTCCTGCATGAGCTTCCGCATCATCTGATCGAGGCGTTCAAGGCGACGCTGGAAGAGGTGATGGAGGCGGATCTTTTGATCCATGTCCTGGACGCCAGCCACCCGAAGGTGTTTGAGCGCGCTAAGGCGGTCAGCGATGTCCTTATACATATGGCTGCGGACAACAAGCCGATGATCGTCGCTTTGAATAAGATCGATCAATTGGAGGATAAAACCTGGCTTGGCCGGTTGGGAGATAGTTTTACGAACGCGGTTACCATCAGCGCCATATCCGGGGAAAATATAAATCTGCTTCTGGCTAAGATCTCTGAAGCTTTTGGCAGCAGGATGGAGTCTTTGACCATAAAGATCCCGCATAACAGGATGGATCTGGTGAACCTGTTTTACAAACAAGCCAAAGTTAAAGAAATTCAATACCAGCAAAAGAAGATCAAGATCGAGCTTAGCCTGCCCAAGATCCTTAGCCGTAAAATAGCCCAAGATAAAGATATCGAGATAATTTCTTTTCAAGACCCGATCTCGTAAACATAATAGCTACAATATGTTGCAAGACCGGGTCTTGAAGTGTGAGAATATCTAACAAATTCTATTAATTTATCTTGACAAAATAATTATATTGTGTTATATTTAGGCTGTAGATGGAATAAGGGAGAAGGGGTATGCCGAATTTTGATATTTTTATCAGCCCTGACGAGCCGGTTTATGTGATCAGCGTGGTTAGTAAACTGGTGGATCTGCCGGTATGGACTTTGAGGCAATTGGATAAAGCCGGGGTAGTTTGCCCGAAGCGGATCGGAAGGAAGAGCAGGCTCTATTCATTAAAGGATATGAAAAGGCTGGAATACGTGCATTATCTTATGGAAGAAAAACAGGTGAATATCCGCGGAATAAAAATAATCCTTGAGATCGAAAACAAGGATTAAAATTTTTTTGACTTTTTATTAGCACTCTCTAGGCCTAAGTGCTAATAAAGACGCAGAAGGAGGTGAGTTTCAAGATGTAAGTGCTTTAGGTTGTTATGGTATTTGGTTATTGACAGTGTGAAGTATTGTGCTAAAATGGCAAGGTTATGGTAAGGACGGTTGATCACACAAACAGGAAAAACAAGGTTTTGGCGGCTACGGTCTGCTCTTATATTTCCAGCGGCCAGCCGGTCAGTTCCCAGGAACTGGCTAAGGCTTTTGGTTTAAGCTCGGCTACAATGCGGCTTATTCTGGCTGAACTGGAAGATGCGGGTTATCTGTTTCATCCGTATACCTCATCCGGCAAGGTTCCCACGGATAAAGGGTACCGCTATTATGTGGATTTCCTGATGGCCCAGAACCAGCTCCCCGACGCGCAGAAGAACGGTATCTTAAGCGAATACCGCTCTCAGCACGGTACATTGGAGAATATTCTGGAAAAGACCTCGGAGATAATCGCTTCGCTTACCCATTACACAGCGATTGTTTCATTCTCGGACTGGGAAGATAAGATCTTCTACAAGGGGTTGAGCAATATATTTCAGCATCAGGAATTTCATGATCTGGAGAAACTGGCGGTGCTGGTCAGGCTCCTGGAGGAGAAGAAACAGCTCCTGGATATCCTGAACAAAGAGGGGAATAAGCCGCTGCAGGTATATATAGGAACGGAGATGGCCTGTCCTTTTATCGGCGATTCCTGTTCCCTGGTGGTCTCGACTTATCATAAAGGCAAAAAGCAGAACGGCCGGATCGCAGTCCTGGGCCCGCGCCGCATGAGCTACGAACAGACTGTTTCAACCCTGGAATTTGTTTCAGATGCGCTGAACAATATCCTGGAGGAGTTCTAAACTGATGGAAAACAAAAAGAACCACGAATCGCAAAAGAAAAATGACGTGCAGCCGCAACCCGGTGAATGCGCCGAAAAAATTATTGAGGTCAATGAGGCGGAGTTCAACCGTTTGAAGGAAGAAGCGGCGAAGGCCCAAGAGAACTGGGATAAGTTTTTGAGACTGCAGGCGGATTTCGAGAATACCCGCAAACGCTGGGAGCGCGACCGTTTGGAGTTGTTGCGTTACGCCAACGACGACCTGCTTTGCAGTTTGTTGAATATTACCGATGATCTTGAACGCAGCCTGGAGCTTTCCCAGGGCAAACACGAGGATTTTACCGCTTTTATGAAAGGCGTTGAGATGATCCTCGCCCATATCCATGACCTGATGAAGAAAAACGGGGTTGCGGCGATCGACGCCTCCGGCAAGATATTCGATCCTAATTTTCACGAGGCATTGATGCAGGTGGAAAGCGGCGATTGGCCGGAGAACACGGTAGTTGAAGAACTGCAAAAAGGCTATTTGTTGAACGGGAAGGTCCTGCGGACCGCGAAGGTAAAGGTTTCCAAAAACCCCGCGGCTAAAGAAAAAGAGGAAAATAAAAAATAAACGATATTGGCTCTACAACCGCCACTATGGTAATGGCGGGTCCGGAGCCGATTTTATCCTGCTCGCGCGGGACAAATTTGAGAGGTGAAAAATGGCAAAAGTAATAGGTATCGACTTAGGGACATCAAATTCGGCGGCGTCAGTAATGGAAGCCGGAAGGCCGGTGATCATACCATCTGCTGAAGGGGCGGGCGTTGCTTCGGGCAAGGCATTCCCTTCGTATGTGGCATTTACCAAAGATAACCAGAGGTTGGTGGGCGAACCTGCGCGTCGGCAGTCGGCCATAAACGCGGAAGGGACTATTTACGCCGCCAAGAGAAAAATGGGCCAGGACTACAGGTTCAAGGTCTTCGGCAAGGAATACACGCCCCAGCAGATATCCGCTTTTATTCTGCAAAAGATAAAAGAAGACGCTGAGGCATATCTTGGGGACAAGGTGGAAGAGGCTGTAATAACCTGCCCCGCGTATTTTGACGATAACCAGCGTCAGGCGACCAAGGACGCCGGCGAGATTGCCGGGTTAAAGGTGCTGAGGATCGTTAACGAACCCACGGCGGCCTGCCTTGCCTACGGTTTGGAAAAATCGCAGAAAGAACAGAGGATCATGGTTTTCGACCTTGGGGGAGGTACGCTGGACGTCACGGTCATGGAAATGGCCCAGGGCGTTTTTGAAGTCAAGTCCACCCACGGCGATACTCAATTGGGCGGCACGGATATGGATAATGTGCTGATCGAGCATATCGCCAGCCAGTTTATGAAAGAAAGCGGGATCAATTTGCGCAACGACAAAATGGCAATGATGCGTTTGAAGGAGGGCGCGGAAAAGGCGAAGATCGAATTGTCATCCAGCCTGACCACGGATATCAATCTTCCGTTCATCACCGCCGACGCATCGGGCCCGAAGCATTTGACCATGAGCATCAACCGGGCGAAACTCGACGAGCTGGTTGGTCCGATAATCGAGCGCTGCCGTAAGCCCATGGAAGAGGCGATCAAAGACGCCAAGCTTACGCCTAATGACGTCGACAAGGTCATTTTGGTCGGCGGACCGACCCGTATGCCTATTGTCCAGAAATTCGTCGAGGATTACGTGGGTAAAAAGATCGAGCGCGGGATCGACCCGATGGAATGCGTGGCTATGGGCGCGGCTGTCCAGGCCTCGATCATCAAAGGCGAGATGAAAGACGTGCTTCTTCTGGATGTTACCCCGTTGTCCCTGGGTATTGAAACAATGGGAGGGGTCAATACCAAATTGATCGAACGCAATACTACCATACCGACCAAGAAGAGCCAGATATTCTCCACAGCGGCGGACAATCAGACCGCGGTAACTATCCGGGTCATCCAGGGCGAGCGCCCTATGGCTGACGCCGAAGGCAACGTGGAATTAGGAAGGTTCGACCTTGTCGGCATTCCTGCGGCTGCGCGGGGCGTACCGCAGATCGAGGTTGGTTTCGATATCGACGCCAATGGAATTGTGCATGTATCCGCCAAGGACCTGGGCACGGGCAAGGAGCAGTCCATCAGGATCACCGCGCCTAAGAAGCTCTCTAAAGAAGAGATCGAGAAGATGGTCAAAGAGGCGGAGAAATTCGCCGCTGAGGATACCAAGCGCAAGGAAGAAGTGGAAGTGATCAATCAAGCTGACACCCTTGCTTATGCCACGGAAAAATCGCTCAAGGACTACGGCGATAAGGTAAGCGCCGCAGAAAGAGGCGAGATAGAGGCCAAGCTCAATGACCTGAAGACCGCGATCAAAGACAAGAATGTTGAGCGGATCAAGAAGAATATGGAGGAATTGACCAAGGTCTCGCATAAACTGGCTGAAGAGATATACAAGCAGGCGGCTGCCAAGCAACAGCAGCAGGCAGGCGGGCAAGCCGGCCCTGATCAAGGTCAGCAGGGAGCAAGCCAGGCCGCAGATGAGCCGAAGCAGGAAAACAAAGCGAAAGATGAAGAGATCATCGACGCTGATTTTAAAGAAGAAAAATAAACATCGTAAGACCCGGTCTTGTAACGCGTGATACGCCAAGCGTTTACAAGACCGGGTCTTGAAAATATATGGCTGCTAAAAGAGATTACTACGAGATACTGGGGGTGAGTAAGAGCGCCTCTATCGACGAGATAAAGAAAACTTACCGCCAACTGGCGATGAAATTCCATCCGGATCGTGTTCCCGCAGAACAGAAAAAAGCCGCGGAAGAGAAATTCAAGGAGATATCCGAGGCTTATGCTGTCCTTTCCGATACCCAAAAACGCTCGCTGTACGATCAATACGGCCACGCCGGCATTGACCAGAAATACGCCCAGGAGGATATTTTCAAGGGCGCGGATTTCAGCTCTATATTCGGCGGTTCGGGCGGCGGCGCCGGTATTTTTGAGGATATTTTCAGCGACCTGGGATTTGATATTTTCGGCGGCGGAGGCAGGCAGCGCTCAAGCGGCAGGGGACGCAGCAGGGGCCGCGACCTGGAAATAACCGTGGAGATCACCCTGGAAGAGGCCGCAGCCGGAGTGGAAAAGCATATTACCGTTCCGCGCTATGAGCTTTGCGCTGTTTGCAGCGGAAGCGGGGCTAAGCCGGGTACAAAAAAGACCGTTTGTTCTCAATGCCGTGGATCAGGCCAGGTAGTGGTATCCAGCGGTTTCTTTCAAATGGCCCAGACCTGCCCGCGTTGCCGGGGCGAAGGCTCGATCATCCAGACCCCTTGCCCTGAATGCCACGGCGAAGGCCGGCAAAAGGTTACCCGCAATATCAAGGTAAAGATACCCGCAGGCGTGGATACCGGGTCCAACTTACGGGTGCGCGGCGAAGGGGAGGCGGGATCATCGTCCCGCGGCGACCTGTATGTGGTCATTGAAGTCCATCGTCATCCGGTTTTTGAACGGCATAATAACGATATACTTACTGAGATAAAGGTCAGTTTAAGCAAGGCTATATTAGGGGGGGATGTAATAGTCCCCACCCTTACCGGTAAAGCGGATATGCGGATACCGGCGGGCACGCAAAGCGGCAAGATCTTTCGTCTCAAGGAAAAAGGCGTCCCTGATGTGCATGGAAGGGATGTCGGAGACGAACTGGTCAGGGTCATTGTGGATATCCCATCCAATTTGACCGCGGAGCAGAGGCGATTGATCGAAGAATTCGCCCGGCTTTCCGGAGAAAATACCGGTAAAGAGAGCTTCGGCGACAGGATAAAGAAAACGTTCAGATAAGGGGAATAGATGCCGACATACGACTATGAATGCGCGAAATGCGGGGTATTCGAGGTTTTTCAGAAGATGACCGATAAGGTCTTTAAACAGTGCCCTAAGTGCAAAGGCAAGGTAAAAAGGCTGATCGGTTCAGGCTCAGGAATAATCTTTAAGGGCTCGGGTTTCTACGCCACTGATTATAAGAAATCCTCGGCAGCTGCTTCTACCGCCAAGCCCAGCCAGGAAAATACCTGCCCTAAAGCCAAAGAAGGTTGTAATGGCTGCAAGCATAAAGAATAATTCCTGGCTAAGGTTTGTTTGGCTGTGGCTGCCGGTAGCGGCCTGTATGTACATTATTTTTTACGCTTCTTCGATGTCCGGCAAAGAGGTCCCGGAGTTATTTCACTTTCAAGATATACTGTTTCATGGTATTATATATGGAAATTTAGCCTTACTTTTCTTAAGGGCGGTAAAAAATACCTGCCCCAGGCTTGTTTTTGCCAGGATGCTTCTGGTTACGCTTGTATTTTCCGGGCTTTACGCTGTGAGCGATGAACTGCACCAGCTGTTCGTGCCGGGAAGGGAATGTTCTGTATTCGACCTGTTTATTGACCTTACAGGCTCTTTTTTAGGCAGCTTGATTGGAGGTAAGATTCTCTGATGACTAAGATAATACCGTTCAAGGCAGTGGTTTATAACCAGGATAAAGTGAAAGACCCGGCCGGGGTGGTTTGCCCGCCGTACGATATTATCTCCAGCCAAAAACAGAAAGCACTGCATGAGCGCAGCCCGTATAACCTTATTCATCTTGAGTTGGGCATGGACCAGGCATCCGGGGACAAATACGCGGCCGCCGGAAATCTTTTCCGGGAATGGCTGAAGAAGAATATCCTGGTGGCAGATGAAAAACCCAGCCTGTATCTTTACAGCCAGCAGTATTCGATCAAGGGCGAGACCAAGACCCGCCTGGGTTTTCTGGCCTTGCTTAAGCTGGAAGACGACAAATCCCCGGTTTTTAAGCACGAGCATACCCATTTGGAGCCCAAAGAGGACCGTTTACGGCTGATCCGCCAGGTAAAAGCCAACCTCAGCCCGATATTTGTGGTCATCGCCGACAAAAAACGGGTCATCCAGCAGAGCCTCAAGCCTTTTTCCCTGAACAATAAGCCTTTTATAGATATTACAGACGATGAGAAGACCGTGCACAAGCTTTGGCGGGTCGATGATCCGGGACTCCTGGAAAAGATCCAGGCCAAGCTCGCGGATGAGAATCTTTTTATCGCCGACGGCCACCATCGTTACGAGGTGGCCTGCGCTTACCGCGATGAGATGCGCAAGAAAAATCCCGGTCTTACCGGCGAAGAGGGCTTCAATTACGTCATGGCCTATTTCACCAATATGGATTCCTTGGGGTTAACGGTCCTGCCGATCCACCGGCTGGTTAAACTCCCGTCTAAGCCCGACATGCCTAAATTGATCTTAAGGCTCAACGAATATTTTTACGCTGAAGAAATAAAAGACAAGACGAAATTCTTTTTTATGCTGGAAAAGGCCGGCCAGGCTGAGCACGCCATCGGGGTTTACAACGGCGCCAATTACTGGCTTCTGCGCCTGAAAAATATCCGGGTCCTGGACAAGATGATCGCCGATAAGCCGGCGCAGTACCGCTGCCTGGATGTGGCAATATTGAACGCGCTTATACTGGAAAACGCGATGAAGCTGCAACTGGACGATAGATCCGCGATATCCTTCAGCGCCAATACCGATGAATTGATCAACCAGGTGAATAATGACAATTCCTGCGTTGCGTTCCTGCTTAACCCGACCAGGATTGAGCAGATAGTCTCCGTGGCCCTTAATGGCGAGAGGATGCCGCCCAAGTCCACATATTTTTATCCCAAGGTCCTCTCAGGCCTTGTGGTCAATCAGCATGGGGCGTAAGCATGGCATTATTCGGGAAACCTAAATATACGATAGTCCGGGTCAAAAAGAAGGAGATCCCTGACGGCCTGTGGGAGAAATGCGCCGGATGCGGGGAGACCCTTTATTCAAAGACCCTGGAAGAGAATTTCAACGTTTGCCCGAAGTGCAATTACCATTTTCCCATAAGCGCCAGGGCCAGGATAAAGATGCTTTTTGACACGGACTCTTTTCTGGAATATGACGTGAATATGGAATCCGCCGACCCTCTGGAATTCAAAGGCCTTAAGACTTACAAGGATAAACTTGCTTCCGATCAGGCAGCCACCGGCTTAAAGGACGCGGTGGTCACCGGGGATGGATTTATCGGCGGGAAGAAGACCGCCGTCGCGGTAACCGACTCGAATTTCATAATGGGCTCAATGGGTTCGGTGGTCGGCGAGAAGATCTCCCGGGCGGTAGAGGCGGCGACCAAGAATAAATGGCCGATCATCATCATTTCCGGCTCGGGCGGCGGGGCCAGGATGTACGAGGGGATGTACAGCCTGATGCAGATGGCCAAGACCTGCGCCGCGCTCCAGTATCATCATAAACACAATTTGCCGTTCATCTCCATACTCACCGACCCCACAATGGGCGGGGTTATGGCGTCTTTCGCCGGAATCGGGGATATTACCATAGCCGAGCCAAGGGCTTTGATCGGGTTCGCCGGGCCGAGGGTCATCGAGCAGACTATCCGCCAGAAACTGCCTGCGGGCTTCCAACGCTCGGAATTTTTGATGGAGCACGGTTTTGTGGATATGATCGTCAACCGCAAGGACCTGAAAACGACATTATGCCAATTGCTTGACTATTTATCCTGATTATGTTAGTATTTCAAGATTGGGCCTTGAAACGCTATGTGAATGAATAGGTTACAAACCCGGAATTAAAGATCGGAGTAATTAAATGGCACAAGTCAGTCTAAAAGATGTCAGCAAGATATTTCCCAATAATACCAAAGTCGTAAATAAGGTAAACCTGGGGATCGAGAACAAGGAGTTCATGGTTTTGGTCGGGCCGTCGGGCTGTGGCAAATCCACGACCCTGCGGATGATCGCCGGCCTGGAAGAATCCACCGAAGGCGATATCTTTATCGGCAACAAAAGGGTCAATGACGTCCCGGCAAAAGACCGCGACATCGCCATGGTCTTCCAGAACTACGCGCTTTACCCGCATATGTCGGTTTTTGAGAATATGGCCTTCGGCCTTAAACTGAAGAAATTTCCAAAAAGCGAGATCTCCCAGCGGGTAAATGACGCGGCCGATATCTTGGGGATAAGGCATCTTTTAGGGCGCAAGCCGCGCGAACTGTCGGGCGGCGAGCGGCAGAGGGTGGCTGTGGGCAGGGCGATCGTGCGCAAGCCGATGGTCTTTCTTTTTGACGAGCCGTTGAGCAACCTGGACGCCAAGATGCGCGTTCAGATGCGCACCGAGATCCATAAGCTGCATACCCGTTTGCAGACCACCATCATTTACGTTACCCACGACCAGGTCGAGGCAATGACCATGGGCGACCGGGTTACCGTAATGAAAGGCGGCGTGATCCAGCAGGTAGCCGACCCGATAACTATTTATGACCATCCGAAGAATAAATTCGTCGCCGGCTTCATCGGCTCTCCGCCGATGAACTTTATGAACGGCCAGATCATCAAAAAGAACAGCCGCATTTATTTCTCCGAAGGGAAGATCCAGGTCAAACTGGTGGACGAGATGACCAGCAAGCTCGCGCCGTATATCGGCAAGGAGATAGTCTTCGGCATACGCTCGGAGGATATCTACGATAAACTGTTCGTTTCCGAGGCGCCTCCGGAGAACGTGGTCCGGGTCAGCTGCGAGGTGGTCGAGCCTATGGGCTCGGAGGTCTATCTTTACCTGAACACCGGCAAGCACACCTTTATCGCCAGGGTAGGCGCGCATAACCGGCCCAAGGTGAACGCGGATATCGATATGGTTTTTGATATGAGCAAGGTGCACTTTTTCGATAAAGAAACCGAAGAGACGATAGTTTAAGAGCGAACCCCAACGGCCGTAAAATTATGATCAAGAAAGTATGGGCCGGGCTTTTGGCCCGGGTTACTTTCCTTAAAAAAAGACCCCGCCGCAAACCGGTTTACGCTGTAATATTCATTTCCGCTTACCTGGCCGTCCCGATATACTTTGCTTCCGTTTTCTGCCCGCGTCCATTCCTGTTATTATTCGTTTTTTACCTCATCAACGCGGTTGTTTTTGCGTATCTCCTGCATAAGCACGGCGTAAAGAACGCTTTTATCCAGTATCGCCGCCAGTCATCCCAGGAAGAGATCAACCTCCAGAGCTACGATAATTCCCGCGAGCTGCAGAACCAGGTGGCTTTACGCGAAAAGATCCGGCGTTATTCCAACCTGAAAAAAGTCATCGAAGAGATAAATACCAGCCTGACCATGGAATCCATAGCCGAGAATTTGAGCGAGAGCGCTTTTTCTTATGTCGGCCGCAGCCGGGGCAACTGCGTCTTATACGTAGTCGACAAACAAAGCCATTACCTCAGCCTCTTCAAGACAAAGAAAGAAGATAAGCGGATGATCATCAAGACCAAGCAGGGCGATATCTTCGACCATTGGGTCCTGCGGCATACCAGCCCCCTGTTTATCGAGGATATAAGCCAGGATTTCCGTTTTGACCTGAACAAGTTCAGGAAAGAGAACGACCGCCCGGTCGGCTCATTGATCAGCGCGCCTTTGGTCAGCGGGAACAAATTCCTGGGGATCCTGCGATTGGATTACCCTAAGCCAAAATTCTATTCCCAGGACGACCTGCGTTTCCTGGTGAGTATTTGCGACCTGGGCGCTTTGGCCCTGGAGAACGGCGAACTTTACCAGAGGACCGAAGACCTGGCCATACACGACGGGCTTACCGGCGTGTTCACCAAAGGCCATTTTATGGAGCTTTTGAAGGTGGAATGCAAGAGAAGCATCCGCCATAACCGGCCGTTCTCATTATTAATGCTCGATATCGACCATTTTAAAGATTACAACGATAAATTCGGCCACGCCGCCGGGGATATCGTTTTGACCAATATCTGCCGGGTGATCACCGGCCATATGACGGAGCGCGGGGTGGTGGTCAGCCGCTTCGGCGGCGAGGAATTTTGCGTGGTCCTGCCGGGATGCTCCAAGGAACAGGCGCTGCAGGCGGCGGAGGCTTTGCGCCGGGCAGTAGAAACCGCCAGGATAACTTTACGCAGGCAGGATACGAATGTCACGGTTTCCGTCGGGGTCGCCACTTTCCTTGAGGACACCTCGGATGAGATAGAATTGATAATGAAGGCGGATAAGGCGATGTACGAGGCCAAGCAAAAAGGCAGGAATCAGGTCAGGTAAAGCTTATGATAAGCGTAATTATACTCGCGGCGTTGACGGTGTTCCTGTATTTCTTCCATAAACGGGTTTTGAAGAATAACCTGAACCGGGATATGCTGGATTATGAGAATATCAATAATGAGAGCGCAAGATTGCGCGCGGATTATTCGCTCCTGCAGGCGGATAATTCCCGGCTGAAGCAGGCGCTTGATGAGACGCTGGCGTTGTATGAGATCACCAAGGATATCTGCAAGACCCTGGAGGCTGGACAGGTTTTTGCCGCATTTACCGAGAAGGTGAAGAAATACCTGGGGTTTGATGACTGTAAGTTCATCCAGAGCGAGGCGGAGCTTTCCGCTTATGCCGATTATACGGCCCTGCCTTTGAATATCGCCTCGAAAAGAATCGGCTATCTTTTGACCAAAGGGATAAAAGAAAAGGACCGGGAGAAATTCAATATCCTGGCCCAGCAGTTCATCCTGGGGATCAAGCGGGCTATCCTTTATCAGAAGGTCCAGGAACTGTCCACTATGGACAGCCTTACCGGGCTTTTTACCCGCAGGTACTGGTTCGAGCGCAGCAACGAAGAGATCGAGCGTTCACGAAAGTTCGGTTATCCGATGTGCTGTATGATGCTGGATATCGACCGCTTCAAGGATTTTAACGATAAATACGGCCACCTGGTAGGGGACGCTATATTGCTGGCTGTATCTAAGACGATAAGGGATAATATCCGCCAGATCGACCTGGTCGGCAGATACGGGGGGGAGGAATTCACCGTTATCCTGCCGGAGACAGATATCGACGGCGCCCAATACGTCGCCGAGCGTATCCGCAAGACGCTGGACGGGTCGCTGATAAAGGCTTATGATGAAAACCTTAATGTTACCATAAGCATCGGGATCTCCATATTTCCGAAGGACGCCGATAACCTGGGCGCATTGATCGATAAGGCTGACCGGGCTTTATACCGGGCCAAGGAATCCGGCAGGAATAAGGTTTGCGTGGATAATCCGCAAGATTAATACTTGCAAATTACGCCGCGGCAATATACAATGATTTGGTAAATTCTATCCCTAACCCGCGTATTCAGCGCTAATTTCAGCGTTTGTGGCTATGTCAAAAAAATACATAATCGGGATCGATCTTGGCGGGACCAATCTGAAGGTCGCTTTAGTCGGCCCGGATTTCAAGATAAAAGACCGCCTGGTCTTGAGCACCGCGGATTTTAATGAAAAGTCCGGGCTTATTCAGGCGATCATCTTTGCGGTAACCCGGATCATCGCCAGCAATCAATGCGCCAAGTCCGCTGTTTTAGGCGTAGGCTTAGGCCTGCCCGGACCGATAGACGCGGATAAAGGACTGGTGCATTTCTTCCCCAATATCCCGGGATGGAAAGAAGTCTATCTAAAAAAGATCCTCGAACAAAAGATCAAATTGCCTGTTTTTATAGACAATGACGCGAATCTTATGGCTTTGGCTGAGTCCCGGATGGGCGCTGCCAAAGGCATGCGCAACGCGGTCTGCATTACCTTGGGGACAGGTGTAGGCGGGGGCATCATTATTGATAACCGTCTTTACCGCGGTTCGACTTTTTCCGCCGGAGAAATCGGGCATATGCCTGTAAATGAAAAAGGCCCGGATTGCAATTGCTCGGGTTTTGCCTGCCTTGAGGCGTATATCGGCAACAAAAAACTGCTTAACCATGCCAAAAGCGCATTCGGCAGGCAGATATCGCTGGAAGAATTAAGCAGGTTATCCGCTAAGAAGAATAGAAAAGCGGTCCTGATCTGGGAGCGGATGGCGCAGCGGCTGGGCGTGGTATTGTCCGGCATCGTTAACCTGCTTAACCCGGATTGCATTGTTATCGGCGGAGGGGTGGCGAATGCCGGCAGGATAATTTTTGATCAGGTTAAAGAGAATATCCTTACCCGGGCAATGGTGGTCCAGGCTAAACATGTGAAGATAGTAAGAGCGAGATTAGGCTCTGACGCCGGAATGATCGGCGCGGCGCTCCTGGTCAAAGAATCCGTCTAACACCCCGCCTGTAGACGTTGTATGTAACTCTCGACAGGATATGATGTTGCAAATAAATGTTTTATGAGGCAATTCGCAGGTATAAAAAAATTGCAATATAACGCCATAGTCTAAAGGAGCGTAAATGAAAATATTCATCGATACCGCCAATGTGGCGCAGATAAAAGAGGCGGCGAGCCTGGGAGTGATCGACGGGGTAACTACCAATCCCAGCCTGATCGCCAAGGAGAACCGTCCGTCGCAGGATATCCTCAAGGAGATCTGCGCAGCGGTCAAAGGCCCGGTGAGCGCGGAGGTGATCAGCCTGGAAGCGAGCGGCATGGTCGCTGAAGCGGTTGAACTGGCTAAGATCGCCGATAATATCGTGATCAAGATACCATTGATCAAAGAAGGATTGAAGGCGGTCAAGATATTATCCGAGCGCAAGATCAAGACTAACGTGACTCTGTGTTTTTCCGCGTCCCAGGCGCTTTTAGCGGCCAAGGCCGGCGCGACTTACATCTCGCCGTTCATCGGCAGGCTTGACGATATCAGCCAGATCGGGATGGAGCTGATCGCGGATATTAAACAGATATACAGCAATTACGGCTTCGCCACCCAGATCATTGTCGCCTCTGTGCGCAATCCGGTGCACGTGGTGGATTCGGCGAAGATCGGCGCGGATATCGCGACCATTCCTTTTGCGGTCATCGAGCAGTTGATCAAACACCCGCTGACCGATATAGGCGTGCAGAGGTTCCTTGAGGATTACAAAAAAATACCCAAAAAATGACCCGATCGATCGCTGTTGATCAGAGGATAGGCGTTATACTTTTACTGGCAGCCGGGGTTATTGCCCTCGCCTCAGGGCCGGCATTCTGCCAGCTTGACGATTGGCGGGATAACCCTGTCGAGCAGCCGATCACCGTCAACGGCGATACTGTGGAGTATTCCCCGGAGAACAAGGTGGTTGTCGCCTCGGGCAACGTCCGGGTGGAATACAAGAAGACCAAGTTAAGCTGCGACAAGCTGACCGTTAATACCCAGACCAAGGACGCGGTCGCCGAAGGCCATGTGCGCATCGACGATATGCTGGGTATGATGGTCGGAGAGAAGATCGTCTATAATTTTAACACCAAAGTAGGCACGGTCCAGGATGCGACGTTTATGTCCGATCCGTATTACGGCAAAGGCGAGAAGCTGGAGCGGATCAGCGAAAATGAATTTGTCGCGCTTAAAGGATACGCGTCCTCCTGCAACTTTGACAACCCGCATTACCGGATAAAATCCAAGCAGGTAAGGGTATTTCCTGAGGACAAGATCCAGACCAAGTCCGATACCGTATACTTTGGTGGAGTGCCGGCAGCCTGGCTTCCTTTTTATAACCAAAGCCTGAAAGACCGGACGATGACAGTGCAACTGTCTCCGGGGTACCGCAAGAAATGGGGGGCGTATCTTTTGTCGACGACCCGGTTCCGTGTCTCTGATGACCTCGCCTTCAGGGTTTATCTTGATTACCGCAACCGGCTGGGCTGGGCCGAAGGGTTCGGCGCCAATTATAAAACCGATAATTTCGGTACCGGAGACTTAAAATTTTATTACACCCATGAAAACGACACTGAACAGCCGCAAGGCCAGCCTAGTGAGTTTGAAAGGTATATGACCCGTTGGCGCCACAAGTGGAATATCGACGACCGCACTAATATATACAACGAGTATTATTTCATCAACGACTCCAAACACGCGATTCTGGACCCTAAAGGCCAAACCCCGCCGGAGAATAGTTTTCTGAAGGATTATTTCTACCGGGAGTATGACGAGGATCTGCAGCCGTTATCTTATTCTACATTCCTTCATTCATTTAATTATGCCAGCTTGGTCCTTCTGGTCCAGAAGCG
>JALOCB010000012.1 GCA_023227985.1 Candidatus Omnitrophota bacterium
TCTACATTGATCCCCCATTCAATACCGGCGCAACGAATTGGAAATATAACAATGATTATGTTGAGAAAGAAGACGCTTTTAGGCACAGTAAATGGCTTAGTTTGATGGAAAAAAGATTGAAACTGGCTAAGGCTTTGTTAAAGAGAAGCGGAGTCCTCATTTGCGCCATTGATGAGAATGAGTTGTGGCATTTGGGATGTCTTTTGGAGGATATTTTCCCAGGGCATGAAGTGCATTTAGTTACAATAGTCCATAATCCTAGGGGAGTACAAGGGAAAAATTTTTCTTATACTAACGAATTCGCTTATTTTGTTATACCCAATGGGCAAAAGGTTGTAGGAAATAGAAAGCTGAGCGAAGACGAAATATATATAAGTAATTTGAGGAACTGGGGAGGGGAATCATTAAGAACAGATGCGCGAAATTGCTTTTATCCTATAATTGTAAAGAATAATAAGATAATAGGTTTTGGAGATGTTCCCCCTAAAGATTTCCATCCTAAAAAGCAAACCGAAGAGAAAAAAGGCAGCTTCTATGTTTGGCCTATTGATGTAAAAGGAGTAGAGAGAAAGTGGAGATATGCTCGGCAAAGCGTAGAGTCTGTACTCAAGATATTGAGAGTAAAAGAGAACAAAGATAGGATCGAAATTGAAATTGGTAAAGACTACGGCACCGTGAGAACTGTCTGGCAAGATCACAAATATGATGCTGCCGAATATGGTACGAAGTTGGTTCATGCTCTTGTCCCAAGTAACCATTTTGATTTCCCCAAGTCAGTTTACAACGTATATGACTGCCTAGCTCCCTTAATTACTGAACAAAAAAATGCAGTTGTCCTAGATTATTTCGCTGGTTCTGGAACAACGGGACACGCGGTAATGATGTTAAATAAAATGGATGAGGGAAACAGGAAGTTTATTCTTTGCACAAATAATGAGGGCGGCATAGCCGAAGAAATTTGCTATCCCAGAATAAAAAATGTAATTAAAGGCCACAAAGATTATCCCGACATAACAGACATTCCTGCCAATCTTAAATATTTCAAGACTGACTTCGTCGATGCAAAGCCAACTGATTTGAATAAGAAAAAGCTTGTTGATAAATCAACAGAGATGCTTTGCCTGAAGGAAGATTGCTTTTACGAGGTTAAAAAAACGAGAGATTACAGAATTTTCAAGGATAATAAAGATAAGTATCTTGGCATAGTTTATGATGACGATGGAATTGATCCATTTAAGAAAGAAGTCATAAAATTAAAAAAGGATTTTGTTGTTTATATCTTCTCCCTTGATGAGAGTGCAAGAGAGGAAGAATTTGAAGATGTGATTAAGTTTGTAGAATTAAAGCCAATTCCGGCAGTCATACTGAACGTATATAAGAGGATATTTAAATGATAGAGCTAAGAGATTATCAAAAAGAGGCGATAAAAAGTCTTCATGCCAAAGTAGTAAAAGCATTAAGGACTCCTGAGAATAAAGTTGTTATATTTCAAGCGCCTACTGGTTCTGGTAAAACTCTTATGGTTTCGGAAATGCTTAAAAAGCTCGTAAGAGATAGAAAGAATGATCAGACATTTTCTTTTGTTTGGGTTTCAGTAAGAATGTTGCATGAACAAAGCAAAGAAAAGCTGGAGAAGTATTACGAGGATGATAGATTGATTCAATGTTCTTATTTCGAGGATTTGGAAGACAGAAAAATAAACGAAAATGAGATTCTTTTCATAAATTGGCACAGTATAAACAAAAAGGACATTAATATTTTCGTGAGAGAAAATGAACAGGATAATAATCTCAACAGCATAATTCGAAATACCAAAGAAGAAGGCAGAGAAATAATCATGATTATAGACGAGAGTCATCATACTGCAAGTTCAGAGAAGTCCAGAGAATTGATAGAGGTCATTTCTCCAAAGGTTACCTTGGAAGTTTCTGCAACCCCTCATCTAACAGAGAATGTTTTTGAGATTGAGAGAGTATCTTTGTCAGAAGTTAAGGATGAAGAGATGATTAAATCGGAGATTTCCGTTAATCCAGAATTCAGTAAGAAAAAAATTGGAGATAAGAGCGCAGATGAATTAGTTATAGAATGTGCTTTATTAAAACGAAAATGGTTGCAGTCAAAATTAAAAGAAGAAAATACAGATATTAATCCTCTCGTTCTTATTCAGCTTCCTGATGCCAGAGAAGGAATGGATGATAAGAAAAGAAGCGTTATTAATATTCTAGAAGAAAAATTCGATATTACAGAAAAAAATGAAAGATTAGCCATCTGGCTTTCTGAACAACATTCAGATGCTCTCGCTAATATAGAAAAATATGATAACAAAGTTGAAGTATTGATATTTAAACAAGCAATAGCATTAGGTTGGGATTGTCCAAGAGCTTCTATACTGGTAATTTTCAGGGAATCAAAGAGTTTCATTTTTACCATTCAGACAATAGGCAGGATAATGCGGATGCCTGAATTGAAATATTATAATGAGCCAGAATTAAATAAAGGGTTTGTCTTTACTAATCTGTCGAATATAGAGATTACAGAAGATTATGTAAAGGATTATGTCACGATATATGAAGGCAAGAGAGATGATAAGTTATATAGCGACTTGTCTATTCCTTCAATTTACCTAAAGCGACAAAGAGAGAGAACGAGAATTTCCGGGAAGTTTGTTAACATATTCTTTGAAGCCGCCGAAGAATATAAACTTGACGATAAAATTGACGTGAAGCCGTCACGAGTTATCAATCCAATTATGAGCGACGGAAGGATTATCGACGTTGATAAAGCTGGTGAAATAGAGTTCAAGGGTACGATAGATATTGAATTAAATGAGAAGGAGTTATCAGATAGATTTGATAGGTTTATAGCGCAGGCCTGCTCTCCTTATGCCCCGGTTGATTCAAGTGATAGAATGAAGACGGCAATTTACTTATACATTAAGCAAAAATTTAAAATTGATAAATATGATCCAAAAGCTCAAATGATTGTTTTAGGAAAAGAGAACTATCAGACTTTTATTAATGTTATAAACTTGGCGAAAGAAAGATTTAGGACGAATGTAATTGAGGGACTGAGCGAAACACGGGAAGTGCAACAAGTAGAAAAGTGGGAAGTACCGCCTTTGATTAGTTACAATAGCAAGTATAAGAAGATAGAGAAAGATAAGTCAATTGTGAAACCATTCTATGTTTCTCAATTAAGCGAACCAGAACAAAGTTTCATAGAATTAATTGAGAATTCTGATAAGGTTAAATGGTGGTTTAGGAATGGCCAAGGGGAAATCAAGTATTTTGCTGTTCCTTATAAAGATAAAGATGGTTTTGAGAGAGCTTTTTATATCGATTTTATCGTAATGATGAAGGATGGGCGGATAGGTTTATTTGATACCAAAAGCGGATTTACTGCAGAATTGGCAAAAGAAAGAGCAGAAGCTTTAGCGCGATATATCAAAGAACAAAATAAAAAGAAAGAAAAGAAGCTTTGGGGCGGGATCGTGACATTTAAAGATGGAAGCTGTAGGTATAATGATTCTGAGAGCTATGGTGGCGCTATTTCAGAAAGCCAAGCCCCTTATTGGAAAATTCTAACGTTATAAATGGATAAGAAAATATTACTAAAGCGGATTGACGATTTTATTGCTAATTACACTGAGGTTAGAAAGAAATCTCAGTATGATGATCTTTCTGATTTGCACGATGATGCTTTGACTGAAAGACTTGATACTCAGGCTTTGGCCATAATAGAGTCTATTGCAGAGAAAGGATCTGCTTATGTAATGAATTCAAAATGGATAGACTCAGCAGGTCATCCTCACGCTGTTCATATTCAACGACTAGTTGGTATTTTACATGCTCTAAGAGCAGATATTGATGCCGGTTATTTATGGCGAATGAGTGAACTAATTAATGCTGGAATTTTTGCAGATTTCTTAGAAATGGCTCGGTATCTGTTAGAAGAGAGTTATAAAGATCCCGCGGCAGTATTGGTAGGTGGAGTTTTAGAAGAAAACTTAAGAAAATTATGTTTAAAAAATGGTATAACAATCGAGATTAATAAAAATGGTAAGATACTATTCAAAGAATCATCTTTGATGAACGATGAGCTTAAAAAAGCTAATATTTATGGAAACTTGGAGCATAAGAGTATTATCGCGTGGCTAGACTTAAGGAATAAAGCAGCTCATGGAAAGTATTCAGAGTATAGCAAAACTCAAGTAGAGAATATGTTGTCTGGTGTAAGAGATTTTATAACAAGGTATATTGCATAACCTATTTCCGCCATTTGAACTTTTTGTTCTTTGAACGGCAAAATTTGCCCGCACCAAATTTTGCCGGAGCCAAACGTAGTTGTGGGGCGGGCGTGCCCGCACCACGCCCGCCCCATGCTTTTGCTTTGAAGCACTGCCCGCAAGAGGCGGGGCAGGCCGCTAACCTGTATTTTTTATCGTTGTAAGCGGCACGCGGCCGAGCTCTTTCCTAAAAAATTTTGTTTTTAAGGTGTAAAGAGAGCTAAAGCGAGGACGCTCGCCGCGACCCTGGATTTTTTATTGTTGTAGAGCGGCGAGCCACGCCGAACCCGCATTGCATTAGCTCGAAGCGAGCGGCCCAGCGAGCGCCATTGCACGCTCAATGTGGGAGCGCCCCCCAGGGCGCGGTGCATTAAAAGCTGTTTCCTTAGAGACTATGCTTTACCCCGCCCTTAGAGACAAAAACGACAAAAGGCGGGGCATAGCGTAGGCATAGTGGGAGAGAGGCTTTCCGGGAAAGATTTTGTTTGTCAGGGGGCGCGGGGGATAGAGTTGTTTCAGTAGGGGTTTACCCCGGGGGAGAAAAAATTCGAGCGCTTCGCGCGATCAGAATTTAATTCGATTTCTAGAGTATCTGGACCCCATTTTTCTGTTTCTCGCAGTATTGGAGAGTTTAAGGCCTATGACCGCAGTAGCGGTTATAGGCCTTTTTGCCGAAGAAGTTGGCACACGCGCGCAGTTCAGTTTAGCGCGGGGTGTATTCTGTCGCTGTCCGTAGGAGTAATGAAAATACCGGCAATATTACTGCCCGTCCGCACGAAGGTCACCTTTTCAAATTTCCCAATGCCTGTTTATAAAGAGATCGTTCCTCTTTCAAATATTAGTACCCGTTTTTATGGGGAATATCCATAAATATTACTTTTAACCGGATCTTAACCGTTTATTTACGGTGTGGTTTATGCTTATTGTATCGATAAATCGGTGGTATAATAATTTATTATGTATAGATGCTTGTAATATGGCAGTCTGATCATGATGAAATTCCTATCTCGTGTGATAAAACCTTCATTGGCAGGCGGCTGGCGAAGGTTTTTTGCTTTTCCGATAATGGATCCCGGACAGGAAAGGGTGAAAATATAGATAATTTGTTATAGGAGGTGATGGTATGTCAAAGTTTATTAAGAAGGCATCAAAGACAATTGGTCAAGCCCCCGGCAGCATTATCTATGTAGGTGAAAAGAAGATTGAGGAGCCCCGCATATCTATTATTGATTATGATGAAAAAAGTTTCCAGGAGAAAGAAGTAAAAAATGTGGAGGAATGTTTTCCATTTAAAGAATCCCCTACAATAACATGGATAAATATCGATGGTCTGCATGACACAGACATTATAAGCAAAATCGGTAATTATTTCGGCATCCATCATCTTATTCTCGAAGATATAGCAAATACTTCGCAACGCCCGAAATTTGAGGAGTCAGGCAAATATATCTTCGTTGTTTTGAATATGTTATATTTTGACGAAAAAGACAATGAGACAAAAGCCGAACAGGTAAGCTTTGTTTTTGGGACAAATTTCGTCATTTCGTTTCAGGAGCAAGAGGGAGACGTATTCAACCCTATTCGCGGAAGGATTAGAGATAATAAAGGGCGTATAAGAAAAAGCGGGGCGGATTATCTGGCCTATGTTTTAGTGGATGCTGTTGTCGATAATTATTTTATAATACTGGAGAAGCTTGGTGAGAAAATAGCAAATATGGAAGATGAATTAGTGGCTAACCCGAGCACCAGAAAATTACAAACAATCCAGGATTTAAAAAGAGATATTATATTCTTGCGTAAATCCGTATGGCCATTGAGAGAGATAATCAGCGGGCTACAACGAACAGAGTCGGATTTGTTTCAGGATTCTACAGCAGCATATTTGCGGGACCTGTACGACCATACTATCCAGGTTATCGACACTATAGAATCTTTGCGAGATATGGTTTCAGGAATGCTTGATATTTATATGTCCAGCATAAGCAATAAGATGAACGAGGTAATGAAGGTCCTTACAATTATCGCGACAATATTCATTCCCTTAACATTCATTGCCGGAATATACGGCATGAATTTCAATCCCGATGTTTCTTTTTTTAACATGCCTGAGCTAAACTGGAAGTTCGGCTATATGTTTGCATGGGGCGTGATGTTTTCTGTGGCATCGGCGATGGTGATCTATTTTAAAAAGAAACGGTGGTTTTAGGATAAAATGCGAGGTGTATAAATGAATTGGAAATGGATACTTGTTTTGATATTATTGCTGCTTTTGGCGATTTTTTCTGTGCAGAATTATGAAATTGTTAAGATTCAATTTTTATTCTGGTCATTCCAGACCAGCCGGGCTATCGTGATATTCTCGGCGCTTTTCATAGGTATAATCATTGGATTGATAATCTCCCTGATTAAGAGAGGTTAGGATTAAAATAAATACTGCCCTATGTTAACGCTGATAATATTAGTGATAAGCATGCTTTTTCTTCAAAGTTAAAGCGGATCCAAAATGAAGTTATAATTCTGAATGTATAAAAAAAGGGGGGGGGCTTATGAACTTATTGCTTTTTATTATGGCGATTATTATATCGTTTATTGTGGTAAGAATCGGCGCTATTGCATTTGAGCTGACAGGCCTTGAGTGGTCTTTGGCAAAATTCCAGGCCTTGTCTTGTTTTTCCGGCATGGGTTTTACTACAAAAGAGGCGGAGTTAATTACGGGTAATCCTCAAAGGCGGCGTATTGCCTCAATCCTTATGGTCTTAGGAAACGCAGGCCTTATTACAGTAATTGCAACATTTGCTAATTCTTTAAGACCGTCCACTATTATGCCAAAGTTTACTATCCCATTTGTGCATTTAGTTTTTCCGTCAAGTTTATTGCCGTGGATAAATTTGTTGATCATCGTAGTCTCTATATATGTAATTTACAGGTTTTTTAGCCACACAAGCATTACTAAAAAACTGACGGATGCATTACGGGCAAGGATTGTAAAGAAGGAAATTATTAAACGGGTAACTTTTGAGGAATTACTGGTTGCCACCGGCGGTTATGGCGTGTCGAGCATCGAGGTCTGTAAAGATAGTTTCATAATCGGAAAAACCTTATTTGAATCCGATTTGAGAAACAATGATATAACAGTCTTAGCAGTAGAAAGAAAGGATGAGATAATTCCTAACCCTGCATCGGAAACAAGAATTATGCTAGGTGACACCATTATATGTTTTGGTAAATTAGAGAATATTAGAAACAAATTATGCGTAATCTCTAAATAATGATGATTTGCCCTCCGCCCAGCCGCCAGCCGGCCGAGCCGGACACGCTCTAAAACTGGCAAGAAGCGAGCGGCCTGGCGAGTGTGCCTGCCGGCAGGCAGGCGCCCAGCGAAGGCCTTGCCCCAGCAGGGCCGAAGCGGTGCCGCGGGGCACAACGAAGCCCGCGCATCCCTAAAGGAACTTCCTTGGCTCGCAAGCGGGCGTGGTTTAGGGCCGCAAAGCCGAAAGTCCGAGCCAAGTCTTGCCCTCGCTGTTACTTTTTGCCTGTCCCGCTTTTTTATATTTATGATGCTCGTTATATAAGGAAAGCAGCTGTCTGCCCAGAGGCCGTTTTCTTATTTAATTTTTCTTTAATTGTGGTATACTGAATTTTAGGATGTAATCAAGTGGTCTGGGGATAAGTAAGCAGCTCCAGAGGGGTATTAGATGGTCGGGCCGCCGTCTATGTTCGGGTAGAGGGCGGTTTTTAATTTTAAATCGGCTGGGTTTTGTGGCGCACGATCCCGGAATCAGGAGGCAATAGTGGATATGCGAATCGGATTATTTGGCTTCGGTAGAACGGGCCGCGTGGTCGCGCAGGAGATTATGAATGATGAAGATTTGTATCTATCGTGGGTAATAAGGAAGACCCATAATGACGAGGGTGATTGGGCAAGCCATTTTTTCGGCAAAGAATCGCCGCAGGGAAAAATATATAGCGCGGGTAGCCTGGATTTTAGCACATTTTACGAGGAGAACCCTGTGGATGTGATCATCGATTTTTCTTCATCCACGGCAGTGAATGAATATATCCAGGCTGCTAATTGCGGGGTAAAGATTGTTTCGGCAATCTCGCGGTATCAGAAGGATGAGATGCTTAAGTTAAAGCGCATGGCCGCAAAGACGGCAGTTTTGTATTCTCCGAATATTACTTTAGGGATCAATTTTCTGCTCATTGCTTCCCAGATCCTTCAGCAAATAGCGCCTCATGTAGATATCGAGATCGTAGAGGAGCATTTCAGGGGGAAGAAGGAAGTGTCCGGCACCGCGCTTCGTATCGCCCGGCTTTTAAGCTTGTCCAAAGAGCACCACGTAAATTCCATCAGGGTAGGCGGGATCGTGGGAAAGCACGAGGTTATCTTCGGGTTCCCGAACCAGACAATACGGCTTACCCATGAATCCATTAACCGGGCAGCTTTTGCCAAGGGCGCGATATACGCGGCTAGATGGCTTGTTGGGCAGAAAAAAGGCATGTATACTATGGAACAGGTTATGGCCGCGGATTTCATTCGGCATAGTAAAACCATACATAAAAACAGCAGGCGCGAACGTGCCCGGCTCATGGAAATTTTGGGCCTTTAGATCACAGGCAAGTAACAAAGTGAAAAGTTTGCAAAGGAGGCTTAAGTGTATACGGAGATACTTAATAAGGTTTTTTTAGGTAACAGGGTTTTAGATTATCTGATATCCTTCGGTGTTTTCTTGTTCGGTTTTCTCGCGATCAAGATCATCGCGCTTGCGATCATCAGGCACCTCAAGGAGATCTCCAAGAGGACAGCGAACACTTTAGATGACTTTTTCATGGAGGTTATCGATAGAATAGGAGCGCCTTTGTTGTATCTGGCGGTTTTATACCTTTCTGTCAAAACCCTTACTTTTCATCCGTATTTTGCAAAAGGAATGAATTATTCGGGGCTGGGGGTCCTGGTTTATTTTGCTGCCCGCGTAACGATCATGTCTATTACGTATGGTTTTACCGTATATTTGACTCGGCGGGGAGAGGATGCCGGTCTTGCGCGCAGTCTCCAGGGGATCCTTGTTGTGGTAAAAGTAATAGTTTGGACAGGCGCTGTAATTTTCTTTCTGGATAATTTAGGCTTTAAGATATCGGCAGTTATTGCCGGTTTGGGCATAGGAGGTGTAGCGGTTGCCTTGGCCGCTCAGACTATTCTCAAGGACCTTTTTAGCTATTTCTCTATCATTTTTGACCGGCCTTTTAAAGTAGGGGATTTTATCATCATCGGCGATTTTATGGGAAATATTGAGCATGTCGGGATCAAAACTACGCGCATACGGTCTTTAGGCGGAGAGATGCTTGTTTTTTCCAATTCCGATCTTACCGATTCGCGCGTGCGTAACTATAAACTTATGGAAAAAAGGCGCGTCGTATTTAAACTGGGCGTTACCTATCAGACTACGCTTAAACAATTGAAGGAAATCCCGAAAGTCATTGAAAATATCGTTAAAAACACCAAAGATACGGTTTTTGACCGCGCCCATTTCTTTAGTTACGGCGATTTTAGCCTTATCTTTGAAATTGTTTATTACGTCATTGGCCCGGACTACAACAAATATATGGATACCCAGCAGGATATTAATTTCGCGATCAAGGAAGAATTTGAGAAGCGCGGCATAGAGTTTGCCTATCCTACGCAGACTCTTTACGTGCAAAAAGCGGGGTAAATGTTTGTTTTAAGGTTTATCGGGATATTTTGGGAACAGCAGCGGGTATTGCCGGCAAATCCGCCAAATGTGGGTTTGCGGAACTAACCTTTAATTAAAACCACGCGCCATAAATCCTCCCTGATTGTTAGTTTGTATTCTTATTTACTAGTGCTATAATGGAACAAAATGGGCAGCTTGATATTGTTATCGAGGCATGCGCGGTAAAGGCCTGAACAAGTATGGAGAGTTTCCCGCCCGCTTAGTATGGATCCTGTCCGGCCTCCGATATCTCAGGCATATTAGTTCAATGATCTAAAAATCCTGCGCAGGAATAAAAATAGGAGTGCGATTTGCATTGGCCGTTTATTGATGATTATATCCGTTTCGTAAAAATGCGGCTGTCCGCTTTTTGCGGCAGTAAAAAAATCGCGGAGGAAAATATCCTTCGTGCCGAGCTTTTCAGTATTGAGCAGTTTAAAATATACGCGAAGCGTTTAGCGCGAAAACAGCAGGTAAGTTATAAAAAAGGGTGGGGCCGTCTTTTGCTCCGATTGGAGGAGAATGAAAAGGTCCTTTGCGCTATTAACGAATTGCTCAACGAGACTGAGAATGGAAAACGCCGGGTTTCGCCGGCCGGCGAATGGATCCTGGATAATTATTACCTCATTGAAGAACAGATACGACTCGCCCAAAAATGCCTCCCCAAAACATACATCCGTGAATTGCCTTATTTATTGAGCGGCCCGCTTGCGGGGTGCCCGCGCGTCTACGAGATCGCTATGGCGCTTGTTTCTCATGGCGACGGCCTTTTGGATATCCGGGTGCTTACTGAATTTGTCGCCTCATATCAGAAGGTCAGCCATTTAAAGCTTGGCGAATTATGGGCAATACCCATTATGTTGCGATTGGCCCTTATTGAGAATTTGAGGCGAGTGGCTTCCCGGTTGATCATATCACAAAAGGAAAGGAACAGGGCAGATTATTGGGCAACGCGTATTTTGGCGGTCTCAGATAAGGATGCGAATGGGGTTATCCGCGAGATCGCGGCGATGGACAAAGGGGGAGGGGCGTTGTCCGATGCTTTTGTTACAGAGTTCACCCGCCGTTTTAACGGGCAAAGCCCCGCGCTGAATCTTCCTTTTGCGTGGTTGGAAAAGAAACTTGCTGAACAGGGCGAAACGCTTGACCGGATCATACGATCGAGCAGCCAAAGGCAAGCGGCTGATCAGGTTTCGATCGCGAATACGATCGGGAGCTTGCGCCTTCTGGACGTTACCGATTGGCATGATTTTGTAGAAGATTTGAGCGTGCTGGAGAAAGTTTTGCGCCAGGATCCTTCGGGCGATTACGCCGGGATGGCGTTTGCTTCCCGCGACCGGTATCGGCATGTCATTGAAAAGCTTTCTTTGCGAAGCAAGATGGTTGAAGAGGAAGTTGCGGCCCAGGCGATCGTGATCGCTAAATCCGCGAAAGTGGCGCATGGGCCTGATCATAGCACTGCGCATGTGGGGTACTATCTTGTTGACAAAGGGCTGGAGCTTTTTTACCGCCACTTGGGGCTGCGACTGCCTTTTGGTCAGTATGTGCAAGCCCAGAAAACATTTTTTTCATTCCTTTTGTATGTGGGATCTATCGGTTTGGTCAGCTTGACTGCGACAGCGTGTGCATTATATGTGATGTCAAATGTGGGGATAGCGGGCCTGCCCTGGCTTCTGTATTTCGGGTTTTTGTTCCTTTTGACAACAAGTCAGACCGCGGTTTCACTCGTGAACTGGGTCTCTTCACTGTTCGTGTCTCCCCAGCCGCTTACAAAAATGGATTTTTCCGAAGGGATACCGGAATCCGCGCATACACTCGTTGCCGTTCCCTGTATGCTGAGTGACGAGCGGACGGTTGCCTCTCTTCTTGAGGGATTAGAGGTCCACTATCTGGCGAACGTTGACGCGCATATTGATTTTGCGTTAGTGACTGATTTGTGCGATGCTGCGCAGGAGACGATGCCCGATGACGAAGCCTTGCTGGCTCAGGTCACAGAGGGGATTGAGCAGTTGAATTACAAGTATCGCCTGCAGAAAGAACGTATTTTCTATCTTTTTCACAGGCCGCGGCGGTGGAATGGCAGAGAAAAAAAATGGATGGGGTATGAGCGCAAGCGGGGCAAGCTCTCTGACCTGAATGCGCTCCTTCGCGGAAAAGGAGAAAACAGGTTCAGTTTTATTCTCGGGGATCCGGCGAGCCTGCGGGATGTAAAATATGTCATTACGCTTGATACTGATACCCGGATGCCGCGCAACGCGGCGCGCGGCCTTGTTGAGGTTATAGAACATCCTTTGAACCGGCCGGTTTATGACGAAACAAAAAAACGGGTGGTTTCCGGCTATGGCATTCTGCAGCCGCGCGTAGAGTCAAGCTATCCCGGTGAAAACCCCTCTTTTTTCGCCACATTTTTCGGCGGAGATTCGGGGATCGATCCGTATACGAAAGCGGTGTCGGATCTGTACCAGGATTTGTTCTATGAAGGGTCTTTTATCGGCAAGGGCCTGTATCATGTCGATGCGTTCGAGAAGGCGATCGAAGGCCGTTTTCCGGATAACCTTATTTTAAGCCATGATCTGCTGGAAGGATGTTATGCCCGATCGGGCCTTGTGACGGATGTGCAATTCTACGAGCAATATCCCTCGGGGTATCTGAAGGATGCTAAACGGAGGCATCGTTGGATCCGCGGCGATTGGCAGATCGTGTCGTGGTTGTTCGGTTCTGTCAGGGGGGGCGGTAAGAAGCGAGTAAGGAACCCGATCTCCGTTTTATCTCAATACAAGATAGCAGATAACTTGCGGCGGAGCCTTGTCGCTCCCTCAACGGTCTTATTGTTGTTGTCAGGCTGGGGGATGTTCCAGTTGTCCTGGATCTGGTCGGCTTTGGTGATCGCGCTTGTCGGTTTTCCCCTCGTGCTGATGTCCCTTGTAGAGACAATGAGGAAGCCGGACGACCTTTATGTCATATCCCATTTGAGAGCGGTGATGGCGTCTTTCAAAAAGAACACGGTTCGGTTGTTTTTTTCGTTGGTCTTTATGTTACACGAGGCCTCCTATTGTATGGACGCGATTGTCAGGACACTGTGGCGAATGTTCGTATCCCGCAGGCGTTTGCTGGAATGGGTGGCTTTTAGTGAGTCGAAGGCGTCTGCGCGGGAAGATGTTGCAGGCAGCTTCCGGAAAATGTTACCGGAATCCGTGTTCGCTGTTTTATTCTTGATTTATTTCGGTGTGGTATTGCGCTGTTTTGACGGGCTCGCGTTGATCCTGTTAAGTTTATGGATAGCATCGCCTTTTATCGCATTCGTGATCAGCCGCCCCGCATCTCCCCGTAAGATCAAATTATCTGATTCTCAGATCGTTTTTCTCAGGATCTTTGCGCGAAGGACATGGGCTTTTTTTGAAAGGTATGTGACTAAAAAGGATAATTGGTTGCCTCCGGACAATTTTCAGGAAGAACCCGTCAGCACGGTTGCCCATAGGACATCGCCTACAAATATCGGGCTGTCGTTATTGGCGAATTTGACGGCGTATGATTTCGGGTATATTTCGATGGGGGAGATGTTCAATAGGACGGAAAAAACATTCGATAGCCTTAACCGCATGGATAAGTTCCGGGGGCATTATTACAATTGGTACGATACTGAAACTTTGAAGCCGCTTATACCGTTGTATGTGTCTTCGGTGGATAGCGGTAATCTGGCCGGCCATGTATTGGTCCTGCGTTCGGGGCTTTCGGAGCTGTTCGGGCAGAAGATCGTCTCCCAGAAAATAGTCGACGGACTTTTAGATACGCTGCATATCCTGTCCCGGAGCGTGGGAGAGCTTGATAAAAAACAGGCAAGCGGCGTCGCGGTGATGCTCCAAGGGGTCTTTACGCGAGTCGGGTATTTTCAGCATAAGATATCGGCGTCTTCGATCAGCCTTTTAGAGCTTCATACGCTGTTGCGTCAGCTGTTAACTGATATTTCCAAGGTTCTGTCGGCCTCGGATCAAAAAAATTTCGAGAGAGTGAAGCAATGGGCGCTGGCTTTTGAAAAACAATGCTATGATTTTCTGGAGGATATGTATTTTATCGCGCCCTGGATCCAGCTGCCGCCGGAAATGCCCGGCATGTGGGACGCCGGCGATGAAAAACAGAAAGAACGTTTGGTCCTTCTTAGGGAGTCATTACGATGCCTGGATGAGATCCCGACTCTTGGGGATGTGGCGAGACTCGAGCTCAAACTGATCCCTCTCATAGACGATGTTATTAGCGGAATGGTAATTGTGGATGACGAATCCAAAATGAGCAGGGAATGGTTCGAGAAGCTGCGGGATGCGGTTAAGTCTGCCGGCACACGATCCAGCGAAAGGATCAGCGTAATAGAGGCTATCATTGTGAGCTGTAACGAGATATCCGGGATCGAATATGAGTTCTTATACAACAAGACAACGCATCTTCTTTCCATCGGTTACAATGTCAGCGAGCATAAAGTAGATCGGGGCTGTTATGACCTTTTGGCGTCTGAGTCCCGGCTCTGCAGTTTTGTCGGTATCGCTCAAGGCCGGATGGCACAGGATCATTGGTTTAAACTCGGCCGGATGATCTCAAAGTCCGGGGGGGATCCTGTGCTGGTGTCGTGGGGCGGGTCGATATTTGAATACCTTATGCCACTGCTTGTCATGCCGACCTACACGGGGAGTTTGCTTGATATGACGTATAAGAGCGTGGTCCGGGGTCAGATCCGGTACGCGTCAAAAAACAATATTCCCTGGGGGATCTCAGAATCCGGATACAATAAGGTCGACTCGAACATGGTCTATCAGTACCACTCATTCGGCGTCCCGGATATGGGGTTTAAGCGGGGACTTGCGGAGGATCTGGTGGTTGCTCCGTATGCTTCGATGTTGGCGCTGATGGTAGAGCCCGAGAAGGCCTGCGAGAATCTCGAGCGTTTATTCGCGCTGAACGCAGGAGGGACGTATGGCTTCTATGAAGCGGTTGATTATACGCCTTCGCGTTTAGCCCCGGATGAAACGCATGCGATCGTGAAATCGTATATGGCGCATCATCAAGCAATGGGTTTGTTGTCAATTGCCTACGTGTTGTTAAATATGCCCATGCAAAGGCGTTTTCTCGCGGATCCTATGTTGAAATCTGCCGAACTCCTTCTTCAGGAACGGGCGCCGAAAGCCGAACCGTTCCTTTACGATTTCGAAGTGACCGGATTGTTCAAAAAATTAGGAGAAAGAGAAACGCTTTTGCGGCTTTTCACCACCGCGCAAACCCCGGTCCCGGAAATACACCCGTTATCCAACGGCCGGTATCATGTGATGGTCAATAACGCCGGCGGCGGATACAGCCGCTGGAAAAATATCGCGGTAACGCGATGGCATGAGGACCCTGCCTTGGATAATGAGGGGGTTTTTATTTATCTGCGCGATATGGATACCGGTAATTATTGGACATCGGCGTATCAACCGTCGCGCGCAAATCCCAAGAAATATGAAGCCCTGTTCTCTCAGGCCGGCGTTGAATTCAAACGGCGGGATTATTATATTGATACTCATACGGAGATAGCTGTTTCGCCTGAAGACGACATTGAATTACGCCGTGTGACGATCACGAACCGGTCCCGAACGAGGCGCATTATTGAGGTTTCCAGTTACGCGGAAGTCGTGTTGAACGACCCCGCAAGCGATCAGGCACACCGTTTATTCAGTAATTTGTTCGTCCAGACCGAAATTGTCAGGTCTCATCAGGCAATTCTGTGTTACCGCCGTCCGCGATCCGACAAAGAAAAGTTCCCTTTAATGCTGCATCTTATGGCGGTGCATGGCCGGGCGACCGTCGGCGCTTCATATGAAACGGACCGGAACTTGTTTATCGGCCGCGGGCACACGGTCGCCGACCCCATCGTAATGCAGAAAAACGGAAATTTATCGGACAGCGCAGGCTCTATTCTGGACCCTATTGTTTCTATACGAAGCCGTATTGAGCTGGATCCGGATGAATCGGCCGTTATTGATTATGTTACAGGGGTATGCGAAGACAGGGAAACGGCTAAGATCCTAATGGAAAAATACCGGGACAGGAATTTGGCCGATCGCGTGTTTAACCTCGCCTGGACTCATGGGCAAGTCGCGTTACAGCAGATCAATGCGACGGAGGACGCGGCTCAATTGTACGGCCGTCTTGCAAGCGCGATAGTCTATTCTAACCCTGCCTGGCGCGCGGGAGAGAATATCTTGCGCCGGAATTCCCGAGGCCAGCCTGATCTGTGGGGGTATGGCATTTCGGGGGATCTTCCGATCGTTCTGGTGCGTATCGAAAATCAGGATAATATCGATCTGGTCGTGCAGATGATGCAGGCCCATGCGTATTGGCGTATGAAAGGGATCACGGTCGATCTGGTCATATGGAATGAAGACAGCTCCGTGTACCGTGATTTGCTCGGCGACAGGATCAGCGGATTGATTTCTGCGGGCGCTGAAGGGCGGACGAACAAGGATGGTAACATTTTTTTACGGCGTGCGGATCAAATGTCGGAAGAGATCCGGATATTGATGCAAACGGTCGCGCGTATAGTCATTACCGACCGCGAGGGGACGCTCGCGGAACAGATCGCGGATATGACGCAGCCGATAGTGAATTTCCCGCCTTTTGTGCCTACGAGGAAAGATGTTCAGGATGAAGAAGAAGGGCCTCTTGACCGTTCCGATCTGGTATATTTTAATGGCCTGGGCGGTTTTACCCGCGATGGCCGCGAATATGTAATTACTACCTCACGGTCGAAGAAGACCCCGGCGCCTTGGGTCAATGTGCTCGCGAATAAACATTTCGGAACGGTTATTTCCGAGAGCGGAAGCGCCTATACGTGGAGTGAGAATGCGCATGAATTCCGTCTGACGCCCTGGAAGAACGATCCCGTTTCCGATATACCGGCAGAGGCGTTGTATATCCGCGATGAAGAGACCGGGCGATTCTGGTCCCCGACGCCGCTTCCCTCTACGGGCAGTACCCGTTACACGACCCGGCATGGATTTGGTTATAGCGTTTTTGAGCATACTGAAAAGGGGATCGTATCTGAATTGACGATGTTTGTTTCGTTAGAGCACAGCGTTAAATTCGCCGTATTAAAAATAAAGAATATTTCCGGCCGGCGCAGGTCTCTTTCCGCGACAGCATATTATGAGCTTGTTATGGGAACATTTAGAGATAAATATCACAGGCACATTGTTACCGAGATCGATCCCAAAAGCGGCGCCTTGGTCGCCCGCAATCCGTATAACAAGGAATTCCCCGACAGGGCCGTGTTTTTGGATGTCACCGAACAGACGCGGTTTGTTTCCGGGGACCGGATTGAATTCATCGGGCGGAACGGGACGATGGCGTCCCCTTCGGCTATGCGCAGGGATAAGCTGTCCGGGAAGGTGGGGGCGGGAATGGACCCCTGCGTTTCCACCCAGGTAAAATTCCAGCTTGAGGACGGCAATGAAAAAGAAATCGTATTTACGTTTGGTTCCGGAAAAACGCTTGATGAGGCGCGGGATTATGCCCGGCGTTTTGGCAGAATGGACGCGGTGCGGCAGGAACTTGAAAATGTGTGGGAATACTGGAAGCGCACTCTGGGGGTCGTGTATGTGGAAACGCCCGAACCTTCGATAAATTTTCTTGTAAATGGATGGCTGCTGTATCAGGTTATGAGCTGCCGCCTGTGGGGACGAAGCGGTTATTACCAGTCTGGCGGGGCTTTTGGTTTCCGGGATCAGCTGCAGGATGTGATGGCTTTGGTCCATGCGAAGCCGGAAATGATACGGGAGCAGCTGTTGGCATTTGCCTCCCGCCAGTTCATTGAGGGAGATGTGCAGCACTGGTGGCATCCGCCGTCCGGACGCGGGGCAAGGAGCCATTGTTCGGATGATTATTTGTGGCTCGCGCTGGTGACATGCTTGTATGTTGAAGAGATCGGCGATACGGGCGTCCTTGATGAAAGGATCGGTTTTCTGGAGGGGCCGTCGGTTAAGCCGCAGGAAGAATCGTACTACGATATCCCCAGGATCTCCGAGCGTTCCGGGACGTTGTACGAGCATTGCGTGCTAAGCGTGAAGAAAAGCATGGCGCGCGGCGCGCACGGCCTGCCTCTCATCGGAAGCGGAGATTGGAACGATGGAATGAATCTCGTCGGCAGTGAAGGAAAAGGCGAAAGCGTCTGGTTGGCCTTTTTCCTGTGTTATGTCCTTAAATCGATGGCGGCTTTAGCGGCTCGGAAGGATGACGCCGCTTTTGCGAAGTTTTGTGAAGATGCGGTTACGACGCTGACGGCGAATATTGAAAAAAACGCCTGGGATGGGGAGTGGTATCTCCGGGCGTATTTTGATAATGGGAAGGCGCTGGGGTCTTCGCGGAACAGCGAATGCAGGATCGATTCGCTCCCGCAGTCTTGGGCGGTCATTTCAGGCGTAGCTAAGCCGGAAAGGGCCATAATGTCTATGGCGCAGGTAGTTAATCAGCTTGTTGATAAGGACAACGCATTGGTCAAATTACTCGCGCCTCCTTTTAGCGCAGAACGGCCTGCCCCGGGATACATAAGCGGTTATGTCCCCGGCGTAAGGGAAAACGGCGGCCAGTATACCCACGCTGCAGTGTGGGCGGCAATCGCGTTTACGATGCTCAAGGATAAAAAGAAGGCGTGGGAATTGTTGCATATGATAAACCCCGTGCATCATTCCGATACCCCCGATAGCTGCGCCACCTATAAAGTAGAGCCGTTTGTTATGGCCGGCGATGTCTATGCCTCTGTGCCGTTTGCCGGCCGCGGAGGCTGGACGTGGTACACTGGATCAGCGGCCTGGATGTATCAGCTTATTGTAAAATATTTGTTGGGTATCCGGTTGAAAGTTGACCGGCTCTATTTTGAACCGTGTTTGCCTGGCACGTGGACTTCGTGGAAGCTGCACTACCGTTTCAAAGAGACCTTTTATCATATTACTTTTGTGTGTTTAGGTCCCTCGGACCGGGTGACTTCTATTGTTGTTGACGGGGTCGCGCAGGAGGAAATGGCTGTGCGGCTCATTGATGACCGTGTAGGGCATACAGTGGATGTGAAGGTGGGATGATATTAAATCGGGCTGTGATGACGATATTGTTTTAAGCAATTCCAAGAAGAGCAGCTTTTTTTATCGAAAGGGCGGTGAAAAAGGAGGGGGGGATGCCGTTATTAAAGGAGTTCAAGGAATTCGCCATAAAAGGCGATGCCGTGGATATGGCGGTGGGTATTGTGATCGGGGCTGCTTTCGGCAAGATCGTCAATTCTTTGGTCAATGACGTCATTATGCCTCCTGTCGGTATGCTCATAGGCGGCGTTGATTTTAAGAATTTGGCGCTAACGCTAAAAGAAGCAACTATCGACCAGCCGGCGGTTACTTTAAAATACGGCCAGTTCATAAACAATGTAATTGATTTCCTTATTGTGGCGGCCTCGATATTTGTGGTCGTGAAAATAATCAATACTTTAAAGAATAGCCGGGCGTAGCTTGGAGTATTTGAAGGGTAAGAAAAGATCAATGAACCGGGTATATTGTCGGCGGCGGTTCTGGTTCGTTTTTATTCGATCTAAGAGGGAACTATGGATAAAAAGTGCCTGAATTGCAGAGAGTATAAGAACTGCAGGGATTCTTACGTTTCCTGGATAGTCTTTATTATAGGAATGATAGCGACGATAGCGTTAAGAGCGGTAACTGTCCTGATGCACTTGGACCCTGTTTACGGACAGTTGTCCTGGTATATCGGGGTAACGGGTTTTTTTATCTTTTTTGTGTACAAATTCAAGGTTGACCGGGCCCGCTATAGGCTTATAACCCAAAGAAGCCTGATGGAAAGGATCGCGCGCGGCGACCGGATAGAGGAATATGACCGAAGGCTTATAAGCCAGATACTTTGTTCCGTAAGTTCCAACAAAGACAGGATAAATTATTTATTGATATTTGTTTCTTCCGCAGCCGCGCTTATTTTCGCTTTATATTTCGATTTTCTTAGATAAACAGAATAAACTTGCATTTGTTCCGTATGGGTATGATAATAAAAAAAGGCCGTGATATAATAGGATCGTATTTCCAGGACGCCTCTAATCTTAAAGGCGGATACGCATCTGAGGCGGTTTTCCCCGATCGGGAAGAGCAAATTTCGGAACTTCTCGCGGAATGCCATTCAAAAAAGACGCCGGTCACTATTTCCGGAGGGGGCACTGGAACTGCCGGCGCCCGCATACCATTCGGCGGGATCGTGATTTCTACGGAAAGACTTGATAAAATCAACGAGATCTCCGTCGAGAAGATGTCCGCAAGATTACAGCCCGGCGTGCTGGTTGACGATCTCCGGCTTGCCTGTGAACAAAAAGGGCTTTTTTATACGTCTCACCCGACAGAAAGGACCGCTTCGGTAGGAGGCACGGTCTCAACAAACGCTTCCGGAGCCAGGTCGTTCAAATACGGCTCGATAAGGCAATATGTGAACCGCCTTAGGATGGTGTTGGCGGACGGCGAGGTGCTGGAGATAAAACGCGGAGAGAGGTTCATTACGCGCAGTAATAATATCCTTAAGCTTTCGGGCGGACGCAGCATAATCATACCGTTGCCTGGATATAAAATCCCGGATATAAAGAATTCCGCCGGGTATTTCATCAAGGATGGCTCGGACCTTATTGACCTTTTTATAGGGCAGGAAGGGACCTTATCCATAATAACCGAGATAGAGCTGGCTATGGTAAAGAAGCCTGACAGTATATTGAGCGCGTTTGTTTTTTTCAGACAGGAAAAAGACGCGTGGGATTTTTCGGCCCGGGCGGCGGAGTTGTCAAAGGGTAAAACAGCTTATTCGCCCGGGGATATAGACGCGCTATCAATAGAATATTTTGACAGTAATGCACTTGATCTTTTGAGGGGAAAGGTGAATAATATCCCCGGCGGGATGAATGCGGCTGTATTCTTTGAGCAAGAGGCTGGCAGCGGGGATGAGGATGGCCTTTGGCAGGCCTGGGCAAGCCTTATTACAGAACACAACGCCGCACTGGACGATACCTGGGTGGCTATGGGCAGTAAGGACGGGGAATATTTCTCGAAGTTAAGGCATTGCCTGCCGGAAGCGGTCAACGACATAGTTAGGCAAAGGGGATTGCCGAAACTCAGCACCGATATAGCGGTCCCTCCGGAGTTCTTCCGGGAAATGATGGGTTTCTATAGTGATATCTTCAAGAAGAGCAAGATAGCGTATGTTATTTTCGGGCATATAGGCGAATGTCATGTGCATACCAACCTGTTGGCTGCGTCAGCCGAAGAATTGGATAGGGGAAGGGATATCTGTCTTGAAACCATCAAAAAATGCGTTTCGCTCGGAGGAACAATTACGGCTGAGCATGGCGTCGGCAAGACTAAAAATAAATATCTGGAAATAATGTACGGCAGGGAAGGCGTAATGGATATGGCAAAGATAAAAAAAGCCTGTGACCCGAATTGTATCCTGGGCCAAGGCAACATTTTCTCCAAGGAAGTCCGGGACTCTTTGTTATCTTCCTGAAGCGTTGAATTTTCATTGATAACCGGGTTAATAGTTTATCTGCCAAAGCGGAGAATGCAGTAAAGTGCGTGACTGAAGGAATGGCCAAAGATTACATCGTCAAGCCGTTTGCCACGGATGATTTTCTGAAGAAGATAAATACGGCGCTTATGGATAAGACCGATAAAAAAGCAAGGAAGGCTTTGGGCGAAGAGGACAAGAAGTAAGGATCTTTCGATAAACACTAATGGTGTAACAGGCCGCTAAGGATGGTGGTAATATGAGAGAGAACATATTGATCGTGGAAGACGAAAAAGACATCGCCAGGATGCTGGACTATAATCTTAAGAAAGAAGGATTTAAAACATTATGCGTTCATGACGGCGAGGATGCCTTGGAAGAGGCCGGGCGCGGCCATCCTGATCTTATACTTTTGGACTTGATGCTGCCCGGAATGGACGGCCTGGAGGTGTGTAAAACACTTAAAAAAGATACAAAGACCGCGTCCATCCCTATAATAATGCTTACGGCCAAAGCCCAGGAATCGGATAAGGTTATCGGCCTGGAATTGGGCGCGGACGATTATATGACAAAACCTTTCAGTCCGAGGGAACTGCTGGCCAGGATAAAGGCGGTGCTGCGCAGGATGAAGGAGAAAGATAAATTGCCTGAACTGATGAGAATAGGAGAATTGGCAATTGATTTTTCGAAAATCATGGTTCTGGTCAAGGATAAGCAGGTAGACCTGACTGCCAAAGAATTCGAGCTGCTCAAGACCCTGATCAGCGCCAAAGGCAGGGTTTTATCGCGGGATTACCTTTTAGACAATATCTGGGGTTTTGATCACGCCGTGGAGATCCAGACCCGGACGGTGGACGTGCACATCCGGACACTGCGCAAAAAATTAAAAGCTGAGGCCGAACGCATAGTTACGGTCAAAAACTACGGATACAGATTCGTGCTGGATGAATGACATATCAAGGGTAAAATATGCCGGTTAAGAAAAGCTTTAAGCTCCATCTGATCTTTTCCTATATACTCACCATAGCAATATCTTTCGGATTCATAGCGATATTTTTGAGCAGGAGCCTGGAAGATAACTCCCTGCAGGAGATCAAATCCTCCCTGGTCAGCCAGGCCCAATTGATCCAGGACCAAATCCCTCCCGGCAGCTTAACAACGCCGAATACGGTATATTTGTCCGACCTGGTAAAAAGAATAAGCTCTCGGATAAAATGCCGGCTGACTATCGTCGATAAACAGGGGAAAGTCCTGGCGGATTCTCAGAAATCGCCGCAAGAGCTTCCATCAATGGAAAACCACCTTTACCGCCCGGAGGTAAGGGATGCTTTATCCGGAGCAACCGGTATTGATATGCATTATTCCGCGACTCTTAAGATCGAAATGCTTTATGTCGCCTTGCCTATATTGGATAATTCCGGTATCCAGGGCGTGCTTAGGCTGGCGCTTCCTTTGGAGAACGTCCGGAACATATTATTCGCCACCAGGAAAATAATATTACTGGGTTTATTTTTTGCTTTAGTGCTGGCTTTTATTCTGGGTTCGGTAATGGCCGGCAGGATCACGAAGCCGATCAATAAGATGATCCGGGTATCGCGCAAGTTTTCCGAGGGCGATTTCAGCCGGAGGATTATCCAGGATTCCCGGGATGAAATAGGCGAACTGGCCGTCACCTTGAACAAGATGGCCCAGGATATTGAGGATAAGATCCGGCAGATTGAAACGCAGAACCAGAAACTCACGGCTATACTCAATAGTATGATCGAGGGCGTGATCGTGGTGGATAAGGCCGGGTATATTGTCTCAATAAACCATACTATAGAGAAGATATTCGATGTCTCGGAGAAAGACGCCCTGGGTAAGCTATTCCTGGAAACAGTCCGCAATAACGATATCTTAGAAGCGATAACCCGGGTTTTCAAGGATGGCAATTCGGTTTCCGCGCAGTTGGATCTTATATTCCCAGTCCGTAGGATATTCCAGATAAACGCCGCGCCTATATTTTATAACCAGACGGTTTCCGGGTGCCTTGTGGTCATACACGATATTACCGAGATCCGCCGGCTGGAGACGATGCGCAGGGACTTTGTGGCTAATGTTTCGCATGAGTTAAAGACGCCGCTTACCTCGATCAAAGGATTTGTGGAGACTTTGCTTGAGGGGGCATTGGAGGATAAGGAAAACAACCGGGATTTCCTGAGAATAATTCATGATCACGCTGAACGCTTGAACAGCCTGGTTAATGACCTGCTTTCCTTGTCTTATCTGGAATCGAAGGAGATCATCCTGGATAAGAATGATCTTAACTTGAATCAACAGCTTGAAGAAGTGATAGCAGGGTTCATGGCGCAGCTTAAAAAACGCGGCATAGCCATAAAGAACGAATTGCCCCCTGGCCTTACCGTGAAAGCCGATATTGACAGGATCAAACAGGTCTTTATTAACCTTATCGATAACGCCATAAAATTCAATAAAGAAAACGGCTCTATTCGTGTTTTCAGCCAGGAACTTGAAGGCGAGATCAAGATCTGCGTAGAGGATTCCGGCATGGGCATACCGGCAAAGGATATTCCCCGTATCTTTGAGCGTTTTTACCGCGTGGATAAGGCGCGTTCGCGTTCACTCGGAGGGACCGGCCTCGGCCTTTCCATAGTAAAGCACATAGTCGAACTCCACGGCGGCAGGGCAGGCTTGGAAAGCAGCGAGGGCCTTGGTTCTAAATTCTGGTTCACTCTCCTTAAGTAATACCTTAAACCCCCCAAAAAAACTTTACCTGTTTTTAACATCTCTTTGAATTCGATTTAACCCCTTCATTCTATACTTGTCTTAAGAAAGGAGGGAGAGATGAGAATATTCATAAGATCGGTCGCAAGGATAGCCGCGTATTTCAAGTCGATGATCGACGATGAAATGAAGATGATGGATATCTTTTACGGCCAAGCGGCTTAACGAAAGCCGTTTTAAAAAAACCAGCCCAAAAGCGGGCTGTTGAAGTTGTAGATGAGGAAAGGATAATAAAAATGGCAAAACTAAAGTTAAACTTTGCACCCGGCGCAACAGGTATATGCGCCGGTGTTGTGACGACAATTAACACCCGGCGTAATGGCACCCGGCGTTATCTGAATACGCCGGTATCCGCCTTGTGGCGGAGAATATACGCCGGTGTTGTGACGACAATTGACACCCGGCGTAATTGGAATATACGCTGGTGTTGTGTCTCTACACAAGGAGGAAAAAGTGTTTAAGAAATTAATGAATGCGGTTTTTACGTTGTGTTTCTCGGTATTGATCGGTTTCAGCGCGTGGGCCGCTGAGATCGATGTTTTGGTGGATAAACTCGTGGAAAAAGGGGTTTTGACCCAGGGTGAAGGCCAGCAGTTGATAACCGAAGCAAAGGAAGAAACAAGGAGAGAATTGGCCCAAGGCAAGAATGAAACTCTCCCAAAATGGCTGCAGACTACCAAGTTCTCCGGAGATATGCGCATACGTTACCAGGGTGAGACCAAGACCGGGTCTAAGCACCGGGACAGGGGGCGTTTCCGCCTGCGCTACGGGTTTGAGATGAAGCCGAATGAGCTAATGAAAGTCGGTTTTAGGATGGCTACGGGCGAAAACAAAACCAATGGCCCGGAGCAAACTTCAACCAACCAGTCTTTCACCAATTCTTTCCAGAATAAGAATGTCTGGGTCGATCGGGCTTATGTGGAATATAAACCGTTCGGCAATCAGGATCTTTTGCTTTTAAAGGATATGACGTTGATCGGAGGTAAGTTCGCCAATCCGTTCTACACCACTGACCTGGTTTGGGACGGAGATATCAATCCGGAAGGCGGCGTGGTTAAATTCACCCCTTCTTTCGGGACTGCGATGAATCCTTTCCTTACTATAGGGTTCCTGCCTATCGGCGAAAGCAGCTCTGACTCTAATGACCCATTCCTCTTCGCCGCGCAAGCCGGGTTAGGCGGCACGGTTAAAAACCGGCCGTATAAGGCAGCTGTTTCTTATTATGATTATGAAAACGTTAAAGGAAACGCCTGGAATGCCTACAGCGCTAACTATACTCCCACGATCAACAACTCATTGGACGGCACGCTCCTGAAGTATGATTTTAATATACTGCAGGTTGTCGGGGAATTCTCGCCAATGGACCTTACGTTATTTGGTAATTCCATGCCTTTGACCATACAGGGCGATTATGCCAAGAACCTGGCCCCGGGAGCTATCAGGGATGATACCGCCTGGCTCGCCGGATTGAAACTGGGTAAGGCCAAAAATAAAGGCACCTGGGAGGCGTTTTGGAATTACCGCCAGATCGGACAGGATGCTGTTCTTGCTACTATCAATGACTCCGATTTTCATCTTGGGGGCGTTGCTGCTAAAGGCAATAAATTCGGCCTGACTTACGCGATCATGCCTAATTCAACTATAGGTTGCGCGTATTTTATGACAGATCCGTACAGGAGTTATCAGACCGCCACCAAGAAACATATTGATATTTACCAGTTTGACTGGGTAACCAAATTCTAATATGACACCCGGCGTAATAGGCACCCGGCGTTATCTGAATACGCCGGTATCCGCCTTGTGGCGGAGAATATACGCCGGTGTTGTGAAGACAAGTGACACCCGGCGTAATAGGCACCCGGCGTTATCTGAATACGCCGGTATCCGCCTTGTGGCGGAGAATATACGCCGGTGTTGTGAAGACAAGTGACACCCGGCGTAATTGGAATATACGCCGGTGTTGTGTCTTTACACAAGGAGGGGAGAATGAAACGTTTAAGCAGTTTAACAGTATTGTCAATTCTCGCGTTAGGCTTAGCAATACCGGCTTACGCGGAAAAGATCGTGGTTGAAGGTTCGACCACAGTCTTGCCTATTGCCCAGCGGGCAGCTGAGGAATATATGAACGCTAACGCCGGGTCGGATATATCGATCCGGGGCGGCGGATCAGGCGTGGGCATTACTTCTTTGATCGAAGGGGCCTGCGATATCGGGGATTCTTCCCGGGCGATCAAGGATGAGGAATTAGAAAAGGCGGTAGTCCGCGGCAGATCGCCGAAGGCAAATGTTATTGCCATGGACGGAATTGCGGTAATAGTTAATTCCGCTAACCCTATAGGAGAATTAAGCAAAAAACAGCTTAAGGATATCTACACCGGTAAAATATCGAATTGGAGCCAGGTTGGGGGATCAGAGGACAAGATCGTGGTAGTGTCCCGTGACTCGGCCAGCGGTACCTATGAGGCGTTCGGCGAATTAGCTTTGGATAAGGCTAAGGTAAGGCCGGATGCTCTTATGCAAGCCTCCAATCAGGCCGTAACTTCTGTAGTGGAAAAAACCCCGGGAGCGATAGGTTATGTTGGATTAGCCTATATGTCCGGAGTGAAAGTTATCAAGTTAGACGGTGTAGCAGCTTCGAAGGAGACTGTTTTAAGTAAAGAATACAAATTGTCCAGGCCGCTGTTTATGTACACTAATGGCAAACCCTCAGGATTGGTCAAAGAGTTCATTGATTTTATTCTGAGCGATAAGGGCCAGCAATTGGTAGAAGAAGAAGGTTATGTGAGTATTAAGTAGTAAAAGATGGTCATTTTCCTGTGCGGCGAGTGTTTGAAGCCGCGGCACTCGCCGCACTAAAATAAATAAAAAGCGATCGATAAAATTATGCATAAGCAAAAAGAAAAAATATATAAGTGGATATTCGCCGGGTTAGCGTTTTCTTCTTTAATATTCCTTGTGGGAATCGTAATCCTTTTATTTAAGGAAAGCCTGCCGTTTTTACGCAAAATCGGCATATTAGACTTTATATTAGGAAGCAACTGGTATCCTACCCATGAACAGCCGGAATTCGGTATCTTTCCTATAATACTGGGATCATTATGGGTGACTGCGGGAGCGATGCTGTTTTGTGTGCCTTTAGGAGTAGGGAGCGCCTTGTATATACATGAACTTGCTTCCAGCCGCCAACGGGCCTTTTTGAAACCGCTGATCGAGATCCTGGCGAGTATTCCTTCAGTGGTTTTCGGTTTCTTCGGTATGACCATAGCCGCGCCGTTATTACAGAAGACATTTCATCTGCCCACGGGATTATGCGCTTTCACCGCCAGCCTGATACTGGGTATAATGGCTGTGCCTACGGTATGCAGCCTGGCTGAAGACGCGTTATCCTGCGTACCGGTCAGTTTCCGCGAGGCATCCCTGGCAGTGGGAGCGAATAGATGGCAAACTTTGATCAGAGTGGTCATTCCCGCCGCCGGATCAGGCATATCTACCGCTATTATCCTGGGCATGAGCCGGGCTGTGGGCGAAACCATGACCGTATTGATGATAGCCGGAGGAGCGGCGGTGATCCCGCACAGTTTCTTTGAACCGGTCAGGCCGATGACTTCCACCATAGCGGCGGAAATGGGCGAGGCGGTAATGGGAGGGCTGCATTATAACGCTTTGTTCGCCATAGGCCTGGTTTTATTCCTTGTTACTTTAATTTTCAATATTATGGCGGAGATAATCAGCTGCAGATGCCGGTTGAAGTTAGGAGCCTGCAGATGAGCCCCGTTAGGCAAAGGCATTTCGCGAAATACACTTCATCGCCTAATGGGGTTAAGAAGAACATTACTCAAGGCTTGGGGTTCGGACTCATAACATTATGTATTTTAGTTACCTTGATCTTTTTGGGAGCGGTAATTTATTTTGTCGCGGTCAGGGGTATAAAGGTTATCTCATGGGAGTTCCTGACCGATGTCCCCCGCAAGGCGATGACCGCGGGCGGAGTGGCCCCGGCGATCGTAGGCACGCTGTATCTGACTTTAGGGGCTATAATCTTTGCTTTGCCTCTTGGTTTGGCCTGCGCGATATACCTTAATGAATACAGCCCTAAAGGCTATGTGGTAAATATTATCCGGATGAGTATTAACAACCTGGCTGGAGTCCCGTCTGTTGTATTCGGGCTTTTCGGCCTGGCGCTTTTTGTTAAATTTTTTAAATTCGGGGTATCTATTGTTTCCGGAAGCCTGACCCTGGGTATCCTGGCTTTGCCGGTGATTATTTCCGCTTCCCAGGAGGCCTTGATGGCTGTTCCCCATTCGCAGCGGGAGGCTTCGCTGGCTTTAGGCGCGACGCATTGGCAGACAATAAGAAAGATCGTCCTTCCGCACGCGCTGCCGGGGATCCTGACCGGGGTGATCCTGAGTATAGGAAGGATCGCCGGAGAGACCGCGCCGATCCTTTTTACCGCCGCGACTTTTTATTCCAGGGGTTTTCCCCGTTCGGCGTTTTCCGAGGTAATGGCTTTGCCGTACCACATTTACGCGCTTATGACCGAAGGCACGCATCCGGATAAGCAGGTGGCGATAGCTTACGGCTGCTCGCTGATCCTTTTGGCAATGGTCCTTTTAATATCCACAATAGCGATCATTATCCGGCAGAAACAAAGGAGAGAAAATGGCTAAACAGTTATTGCAGGAACTATATTTAAATAAACTATCCCGGGGGCAGCCTAAACAATTATTCCAACCTGATCCTGGCGGGCAGGTAAAGATCAAGGTGGAAGGCCTGGATTTCTTTTACGGCAAGGCACAGGCGTTAAAGAAGATCAACCTGGATATCTATGAAAACAGCGTAACCGCGATTATCGGCCCGTCAGGCTGCGGCAAATCCACCTTTATAAGGCTCTTGAACCGGATGAACGAATTGGTCCCGAATACCCGTATTTGCGGCAGGATCAGCCTTAACGGGGAGGATATCCTTGATCCTCGGATGGACGCCGTGGATATAAGGCGCAAGGTCGGGATGGTTTTCCAGAAACCTAATCCTTTTGCCAAGAGTATTTTTGAGAATGTCAGTTACGGTCTGAATGTTAACGGGGTAAAAAATAAAGGCCTTATAGAAGAAAAAGTTGTGCAGTCGTTGAAAAAAGCCGCGCTCTGGGAGGAGATCAAGGACAGGCTGAATGATAATGCCTTAAGGCTTTCCGGAGGCCAGCAACAGCGGCTCTGTATTGCCCGCTGCATAGCGGTTGATCCGTCGGTGCTTTTGTTCGATGAGCCGTGCGCCAGCCTGGACCCCATATCGACCGCTAAGATCGAGGAATTGATCCTTGAGCTTAAGCGGAATTACACTATTGTCATCGTTACCCATAATATGCAGCAGGCGGCGCGCGTTTCCGACTATACGGGGTTTTTCCTGATGGGCGAGCTTGTCGAGTTCGCCAGGACCCAGGATATTTTTACCGCCCCCAAGGATAACCGGACAGAGGCGTATATAACAGGGAGATTCGGATGAGCCGGAAGAAGAAGGTATTGTTCATATGCGTGGAGAATTCCTGCCGCAGCCAGATGGCGGAGGGATTCGCGCGGTTCTATGGTTACAGGTTCCTGGAGGCTTACAGCGCCGGCTCTAACCCTTCCGGAGAGATTAATCGCGACGCCATAGAAGTGATGAAAGAGGCGGGGATAGATATATCCGGACAAAGCTCGAAAGGGTTCAAGAATCTCGCGGAACGGGATTTCGATTACGTCATCACTTTGGGGTGTCAGGACCAATGCCCGTTCATCCCGTCTAAAAAGAACGTTGAGTGGGATATCGACGACCCGAAGGGAAAATCAATGTATTTTTTCAGGCAGGTCAGGGAAAAAGTCCGCGAAAGAGTAAAAGGCCTGATCAAAACGATCATCGCGGAAGAAGCGGAATTAGGCAGGGACGCTTTAAACACTATATAAAGGTGAAAAATGGAAAGACATTTCGATGAAGAGTTGACTGATTTGAAACGCGACATCCTGCTTATGGGATCTTTGGTGGAGATGGCGATATTTGAATCCATTGAGGCGTTAAAAGAAATGAACCCTGACCGGGCGGCAGATGTGGTCAGGTCGGACAAGGTGATCGATGAGTTTGAGATAAAGAACGCCAAGACCTGTGTGGACCTTCTGGCGTTGCATCAACCGATGGCGGTAGACCTGCGTTTCATCACTATGGCTATGCAGATAAATACCGACCTGGAACGCATGGCTGACCTGGCTGTTGATATCAGCCAGCGGGTCATGGAACTTGCCGGCCAACCTTTGCTTAAACCTCTGGTGGATATACCTAAACTCGCGGTGATCGCCTGCGAAATGACCCGGGACGTAATAAACGCATTCTTGAACGACGACGCCGGCCTGGCGAGAAATATCATCCGGCGCGATGACGCGGCTGATGAATTGCGCAACCTGGTCCAGAATGAATTGATCAGCGATTATATGTTGAAAGACAGCGCCAGTATCCCGCGAGCCCTGCCGTTACTTTTAGTAGCCCGCCATCTTGAACGCATCTGCGATCACGCCACCAACATAGCCGAAGACATAATATATATGATCGAGGCGAAAATGATAAAGCACCACGAGTTTATTTAACACGGATTTAACATGGATTTAACATAGGCCTAACACCGTTGGTCTAATATATCTTTTTAATCAAGGAGGGGATATGTTCAGACGTTTAACTACGGTGTTTTTTTTGTTTTTTGGGGTTGCCTCAATATGTTTCGCGGCCAAGGGCAATAATTGTCTGCAGATCAAAGGTTCGGACACCATGGTAAACCTCGTCCAGTCCTGGGCGGAGAAATATATGGAGGTTGATCCTGATGATTTTCTGGCGGTTACCGGAGGAGGCTCAGGTACAGGGTTATCCAGCCTGATCAGCGGGTCCTGCGATATCGCGATGAGTTCGCGTTTTATTACAGCTAAAGAAATCGACCTGGCAAAGAAAAAAGGTATCGAGCCTTTTGAGATAAAAGCGGCTCTGGACGGATTGGCAGTGGTGGTTAACCCCAAGAACCCATTGAGTAAATTGACCATCGATCAGCTTGCCGGGATATTTACCGGGAAAATAAAGAATTGGAAAGAACTCGGCGGCATGGACGCCAACATCGTCCTGCTTTCCCGGGAAGTGAATTCAGGCACGCATGTTTATTTCAAAGAGCATATTTTGCGCAAAGGCAACCCCGCTTCAACCGAGGAGTTCGCGCCGTCAGCCCTGATGTTGTCATCTTCGCAGGCTATCGCCGATGAAGTAGCCCAAAATACTTCGGCAATAGGTTATTACGGCATGGGTTATATCGGCCCAAAGCAGAAAGCCATTGCCGTCGCCAAAGATGAAAAGGCGGTGTATGAGGCCCCGACAATAGATAATGTGATAAAAGGGTTATATCCTATATCCAGGCCGTTATTGATATATACTAACGGAGAGCCCAAAGGACTGGTAAAGAAATTCATCGATTACGCGCTGTCTAAAGAAGGCCAGGAAATAGTGGCGCAAACGGATTTTGTGCCGATAAAATAACAAACTATACGTGTGCTTCCCCAATTCGTTAACGCATCAAAATCATTTCAAATAATTTTGATGCACTCATTGGGATGTCGCTAAATGCGCAATCCTTTGCGGCTTGCGCGGAATTGTGCTCCATGCGTAAAATAAAAGAATTCATAATCGAGAAGCTGATCCTATTGTGCGGGTTGGCTTCCATTTTTTTTGTCATCCTTATTTTTATTTTCCTTTTAAAAGAAGGATTAGCGCTGTTTAAAACCATCGGCGCGGACAAGTTCCTCTTCGGCCAGAAATGGTATCCTATATCAGAACCGGCGCAGTTTGGGATATTGCCGTTGATCCTGGGTTCGCTTCTGGTGACTTTCGGCGCGGCTGTTATTTCCATCCCCATAGGCATAGGATGCGCTTTATATATCGCCGAGATCGCCCCGCCTAAAACAAAAGAGTTCCTTAAGGCCGGTATTGAGTTGCTGGCGGCCATCCCCAGCGTGGTTTTGGGTTTTATCGGCATGGTTACGCTTGTCCCGTGGGTAAAGAGTGTATTTCATCTGCCTACCGGACTGACCGCTTTATCCGGATCGATAATGCTGGCGTTCATGGCTATGCCGACCATAGTTTCTATAGCCGAGGACGCGCTTTATTCTGTGCCGAAATCCTATAAAGAAGGCGCGTTTGCTCTCGGCGCGACGCATTGGCAGACCATTCACCGGGTGATCCTGCCCGCGGCTTCATCGGGTATCCTGGCAGCGGTGATGTTGGGTATAGGCAGGGTGATCGGAGAGACCATGGCGGTGATGATGATCACCGGAAATGCCGCGATCATGCCTAACAGCATCCTTCAGCCGGTGCGCACCCTGACCGCGACAATCGCCGCGGAGATGGGCGAGGCGGTGGTGGGCAGCGAGCATTATTTCGCGCTTTTCGCTGTGGGTATAGTTTTATTCATCATAAGTTTCGCTATTAACGTCAGCGCGGACATGTTCCTGCATAAAGATAAATGAGAGCCGAGAAGACCCAGAAAATAGCCTTCTTCTTTTTATTGCTTTCCACTTTGCTGATAGTTATCCCTGTAGGCTTGATCGTGGTGATCATAGCCCAAAAAGGATTGCCGGCGATAAACTGGCAATTTCTCACGGATATCCCCAGGCAGGGGATGCGCGGCGGAGGCATCTTCCCTGCTATATTAGGGACGATATATCTGGTAACCGGCGCGATCGTTTTTGCCCTGCCTATCGGCCTTCTGGCGGCGATATACCTGAGCGAATATTCCCGGGATAACCTTTTGAACAGGATTATAAAACTGGCGATCGTTAACCTTGCCGGAGTACCTTCGGTAGTTTATGGTTTGTTCGGCCTGGCGATATTCGTGGTTTTCTTTAAATTCGGCGCGTCCATACTTTCCGGTTCGCTTACCCTGGGGATAATGATACTGCCGATCATTATTACCGCTTCGCGCGAGGCCCTGGAGAGCGTTCCGTATTCTTTCCGGGAGGTAAGCCTTTCTTTAGGCGCGAGCAAATGGCAGACCATACGCCATATAGTGCTGCCTAACGCTATTCCGGGGATCCTTACCGGGACAATCCTGGGTTTAGGCCGGGCTGCCGGAGAGACCGCTCCGATCTTGTTCACCGTAGCGGCGTTTTATCTGCCGCGGCTTCCGCAGTCCATATCCGACCAGGTCATGGCCTTGCCGTATCATTTATATGTTATCTCTACCCAGGTCCCTAATGTCGCGGAGAAGGTCAGATACGGAACTGCTCTGGTATTGCTGGTCCTGGTTTTGTTTATGAACCTGGTGGCGATCATAATCCGGTATCAGTTCAGAAAGAAAAAGAAATGGTGAGAATTGGCGATAATTTCCCGGAGTTTTTCTCAGCGCATGAATCTGGCAGTTTGTTCGCTCAGGGGCGATTTTACCCTTTGGGCCGCCAAAGATCTTTCGTGTCTCGGCGCCTGCAGAACTCGCTTTTTTTGCTCCGGCAAAAAGCGCTCAAACAGCTTCGGCGTCCTCGGCCAATAGGCCTCGATTCCCTATCTGCTCAAGTTGCTTTGGCTAAAATCGACATTCGCTCACAGATCCGCCAGATTCATAGCGGACTAAACTTAAACGCAACGAGAAATTATTCTTTGTTTTCATATTTAAAGGTTTGCGGTTGACGCGGCATGGTGAGATAGCGAGGACTGTGTCACAAAGCGGGTTCCGCAGACCGCAGGTCGAGGACTGTTCGAGCGACTGACACAGTCCTCGCTAATACAATGCCTCGGCATGACTCTCAAAAGGTATAATTATGAATAAAATAAATAAATTCAATATTAATGATCTGAATATCTGGTTCGGCCCGGTCCACGCCTTGAAAGGCGTGAATATGAGCGTTGACGCCAACAAAATATTGAGCGTTATCGGGCCTTCGAACAGCGGGAAAACCACTTTTTTGCGGATGTTGAACCGCCTGAACGAAGAAAATCTGTCTTTCCGCATGCGGGGCAATGTTGACATGGACGGTAAGGAAATACATTCCATGGATAAAGAGCTCCTGCGCAAAAAGATCGGCATGGTTTTTGCCCTGCCTCTGCCGTTGCCGCTATCGATATTCGACAACGTCGCCTACGGCCCGCGCATGCACGGTATCCGCGGAAAAAATGAACTGCGCAGTAAAGTCGAGCGCGCATTAAAACAGGCGTATATCTGGGATGAGGTAAAAGACAGGATGAGTGAATCGGCATTTAAACTTTCCGGAGGCCAGCAGCAGCGCCTTTGCATTGCCCGGACCCTGGCGGTTGACCCGGAGGTGATCTTGTTCGATGAACCCTGCTCCGGCCTTGATCCGATCTCTACGGCTAAGGTTGAAGACACAATGCTCGAGCTTAAGAAACAATACACTATTATACTTGTGACTAATAATGTGAAACAGGCGGCGAGAGTGGGCGATAAGACCGTTTTTTTCCTTTCCGGCGAGTTGGTAGAGTTGGATTCTACGGAAAAAATATTCACCGCGCCGACTGACAAACGCACGGAAGATTATATCAGAGGTAAATTTGGATAATAACGCTGGGAAGCATAAAATATCCGTTAAAGCCCTGAATTTGTGGTATGAGAATTTTCAGGCATTGATCGATGTCCGCGCCGCATTCAAGGCAAACCGGATAACCGCTATGATCGGCCCGTCCGGCTGCGGGAAATCCACGCTGCTGCGCGTTTTGAACCGGATGAATGATCTGATCGAAGGCGTGCGCATAACCGGGCAGGTGAACATAGACGGGATAAATATCGTTGATCCACAGACGGACTTGATCGCTTTGCGCAGGAGAGTGGGAATGGTCTTTCAAAGGCCTAATCCTTTCCCGTTGTCGGTTGCCGAAAATATCGCTTTCGGGTTGAAGATCCACGGTATGGCCGGAAACAGGAATATGCTCGATGAAGTGACTGAGAAAAGCCTGAAAGCAGTGCTTTTATGGGATGACCTGAAGGATAAACTGGACAGGCCGGCTCTGCGGCTTTCTCTGGAGCAGAAACAAAAACTGTGCATTGCCAGGCTGATCGCGGTAAAGCCCGATGTCCTTTTAATGGATGAGCCATGTTCCACCCTTGATCCGCAGGCAACTGCCAGGATAGAGGAATTAATGCGTGAATTAAAGCGAGATTATACTATAATAATCGTTACGCATAATATGCAGCAGGCTGCGCGGATCTCCGACGATACCGGATTTATGCTTTTAGGCGAACTTGTGGAATTCGGCAGGACCGGGGACATATTCACCGCGCCGGCAGATAAACGGACAGAAGATTATATTACAGGAAGGTACGGATGATCGCGTTTAAATTTCTAAAATCCTTATAAAATCGGAGACTGATATGGAACGGCATTTTGACCAGGAATTAATGGAGTTGAACAAGGAAATACTGAGAATGGGGGCTTTTGCCGAAGAGGCGATCTGCAAGTCTATTGAGGCGTTGAGCAGCCGGGATAAGGATTTGGTCAGCGAGGTGATCGATAATGACGCCAATGTGGATAAGCTGGAGCTGGAGATAGACGAGAAATGCGTGGATCTTATTGCGCTGTACCAGCCTATGGCCAAAGACCTGCGATTTATTACCACCGGCATGAAGATCAATACGGAATTGGAGCGTATTGCGGATATTGCCGTGGATATCGCCCAACGGACCCTGGAATTAGTGGACAAGCCGCTTTTAAAACCGCTGGTGGATATACCGAAACTGGCTGTGGTAGCGCAGAACATGGTTAAAATGGCTATAGACTCTTTTGTCAACGGCGATAGTGAATTAGCTAAAAAGGTTTTGTCTTCGGATTCCGAGGCGAACCGGTTAAGGGACCTGATACAAAGCGAGCTTATAACCGATTATCTGGTAAAAGACGGGACTACCGCTCCCCGGGCTGTCCAGCTTTTGTTGATCGCGCGTTTTCTGGAGCGCATCTGCGACCATGCCACTAATATAGCAGAGGATGTGATCTATATGGTCCAGGCCGAGGTGGTTAAGCATCATCCCGAGAGATTAAAAGGTAATTAATAGCTTTAAGCGGGGATTCAAGCCGTATAAACTGCATTTTACAGATAGCCCTTTCCGTTGAGCCAATTTCCGGTTTCATCATAATATCCTTAACACATTGGTATCCCGAAGGTTATAATAAAATTTTATTTGACTTTTATTTTTATTTGAGGTATATTAATTCACGAACCAGTTGTAAATAAAAAGGTTACAGAATACGGGGAAAACGATTGGTAGATAATAAATTCAATATACTTGTCGTTGATGATGAACAGGATGTGCGGGATTATTTGGGCCGCGGCCTGAACCGCAGGGGTTATTATGTTATTGAGGCTTCCAGCGCGGAAGAAGGCATAGAACAGGTCAGGAATAATGATGTGGATCTGGTGCTTCTTGATGTTAAACTGCCGAATATGGAAGGCTCGGATGCTTTAGGGGAGATGAGGAAGATACATCCGGAGATCGAAGCTATTATGATCACCGGGCACGGGACCATAGAATCCGCGACAGAGTGTATGAAAAAAGGGGCTTATGATTATGTGGAAAAGCCCTTGAGCATCGAAAAAATAGTGCTGATGATCGAGAAGGCTTTGGAAAAACATCAGCTTAAAGAAATGGTCGCTTTATACGAGATAAGCAAGGCTATATTCTCAACTATAGAAATGAACGATCTGCTGGAGATAATCGTTGATCTGACCATGCGGGTCCTTCAGGCGGACGATACCTCAGTAATGCTCTTTGATGAGCAGAATAGATTATATATTGCCATATCTTACGGCCTGGAAGAACAGATACAGAAAGAAACCCGGTTGGCAGTAGGCGAAAGGATCGCCGGCTGGGCGGCTGAATATAAACAATCCCTTCTTTTGATCAACGGATTAAAAAATGATTATAGATTCGAAGGCGTGCGCGGCAGGGAAGAGATAAAATCCTCTCTGGTCGTCCCTTTGCTTAAGAATGATAAACTTCTGGGGATACTTACGGTCAACCGCATGCGTATCCCCAACAACTTCAATAAGGCGGACCTTTACAAAGCTAATATATTCGCGTCATTAGTAAGCCTGGCTCTCGATAATGCCAATCTCTATAAGGAATTCAAGAAAGCCCAGGAACAGGTGGTTAAAATCAACGCTGAGTTATTAAGCAGCGTTATTGACCTGCGAAAGATGAACGCGGACCTGCAGAACAGCCAGCGGCAATTGGTGCAATCGACCAAAATGGCGGCTTTGGGCAGGCTGGTCGCTGATATGGCCCACGAAGTAAATAATCCGCTGATGATCATTTCCGGCAGGGCCCAGCTTTCCTTGATGGAAGAGATCAAGAATGAAAAGGTGAGGAATAATATTGAGATCATGCTGGAAGAAAGCCTGCGGGCCAAGGATGTGATGCAAAGGCTGCTGCGTTTTTCCCGCCCGAGTAAGGGCGAATTAGGCCGGGTTAATATAAATACCAGCATAGCCGGGCTGGTCCCGATAATAAAACCTCAGTTTGAAATGAGCGGGATAACGATCCGGACGGATTTTTCCGAAACCCCGCTTTTTGTGTTGATAGAAGAGAAGCATATCCAGGAGGCGTTATTAAATATCCTGAATAACGCCAAAGACGCGATCAACGGTAAGGGGGAGATCGTGATTGCTACCCGCGCCGAAGCGGATTTCGCCCGGATAGACATAAAAGATTCCGGCTGCGGCATGCCCCAGGATGTCATGGACAGGATATTTGACCCGTTTTTCACCACTAAGGAAAAAGGGACGGGTTTGGGCCTTTCCGTGTGTTACAGCATAATAAAGGACTCTAACGGTAATCTGCGATTTTCCAGTTCGCCGGGGGAAGGGACTACCGCGACCATTCTTTTACCGTTAGACGATAAGGGTGAAAAATGAAGAAGATCCTGGTGGTGGACGACGAACTAAGAATAATAAAGATATTAGAGGAGTTTTTGACAATAAAAGGTTTTGAAGTGGTTACTTCGCTGGGAGCGGAGAACATACATGAAATCCTGGATAACGACAAAACAATAGATCTTATGGTCCTGGATATGAAGATGCCCGGGACAAGCGGCATGGCAATACTCCGGGAAATGAAGGATAAGAATATAAATATGCCGGTAATCATATTTACCGGATCGGTCGATATAAAGAAATACCGCAATGAATTAAAAGAAATGGGCTATGATTACCTGGATGCTATTTATAAGCCGGTGAATCTCCAGGAGCTTTTCGATAAGATAAACAGCAAGCTCTCCTGAAATTATGTCCCGCGTTTTTTATCCCTGTTATAAATCTTCTTGTCCGGTAAAATAATAAGTATATAATTAAAGAGAGAGTGTTTTTACAATAACCTTATAGGAAAAGGACAGGCTGATATGAAAACCATAAAATTCGATTTCAACAATATGTTCGATTTCAGCGTCGGCAAAAGCCACGGGGTAACCGCTAAAGATTTACGGTCAGCCGGGGCGGCGGCAAAGAAGGCGCATCAGCATTTGAGCGCTGTCCTGGCGGATAAGGCCAGCCGCGTGAGCCTGGGTTTGGAATGGCAGAATCTTCCGTCTCAGGATAAAAAGCTCATCCGGGATATTCAGAGGCTCGGGAATAATATCAGCGCCAAGTACGATAATGTTATCTCGCTGGGTATCGGCGGATCGTATCTGGGATTGAAGGCTGCCCAGGATGCGCTGGCGCCTGCGTATTATAATGAATTCGCCGGACTGCGCAAAGGCCGTCCCCGGATATACCTGGAAGGCAACAACCTTGACCCGCAGCCTTTGGCCGCGTTATTGAGGAGCCTGAACCCGAAAAAGACCTTTGTTATTGTTATCTCTAAATCCGGCGAAACCACCGAGACCAAAGCCGCGTTCGCGGTGGTCGAGCCATGGTTGAAGAATGGCGCAGGCCCTAATTACGGCAGGCAGATCTTTGCTATTACCGATCCTGTGTCCGGCGCTTTGCGTAAGAAGGTAAATGCCGCGCATGCCAAAGACAGTTTAAGTTTTAATTCTCTGCCGCTTTTGAAAGGCGTGGGAGGGCGTTATTCGGAATTGAATATGGGATTGCTGCATCTGGCTATCCTGGGCGTTGATATCGCCGAGGTCTTAAGCGGGGCAAAGAGCATGTCAGCCAGGTGCCGGGCAGCCGATCCGCTGCGCAACCCGGCATATATGTACGCTTTACTGCATACCATACTTTACCGTAATAAGAATAAGCCGATCGGGATACTTATGCCTTTCTGCGAATCCCTGAAATCCACAGCTGACTGGTACTGCCAGCTTTTGGCGGAAAGCACGGGTAAGAAATACGCCAGGTTGATAAAGAAGGGAAGCGACGGGCGGGAGGAATGGGTTATGGACCGCAAGCGGATAGTCAATCTCGGCAGGACCCCGATCTCTACCCGCGGGACGAATGATCTGCATTCGGTCCAGCAGAATAATATCGAAGGCGTTAACGACAAGACGGTGACTTTTATCCGCGTTGAGAACTTCAGATCCGATATAAAAGTTCCGGGCAAAGGGGATCTGCTTTCCGGCAAGGCTTATTCCAAACTGCTTGGTTTGGCGCAGGAAGCTACCGAATGGGCAATGGTCAGGAACCAGCGCCCTAACTGCACTATAATATTGCCGGAGGTCACCCCGTTTTTCTGGGGGCAATTGCTGTTTTTCTTTGAGATGGCTACTGCCTTTGAAGGGGAATTATTGAATATCAACGCCTTTGACCAGCCCGGAGTGGAAGGCTACAAGAATTATATGTATTATAAGCTGCGCAAACCGGGGCTATCCCGGGATATCTCCTCTGAAATAGAGAAATATCCTTTGGTCAAGCGATCGCGGTTAATAATATAAGGATCATCGCTGCCTGGCCGTGGCAATTGTGTTTATAAACAGGTTGACGGAAGTTTAAAGCGGTTTAAGGGAATTTGAGGCGAAGTAAATGCTGAAACCTATCAATGCCAGTCCGCAGACGAAGATTATCCCCCGGTAGACCTTCAGGGAAATGAATTTCCTGCCTTTGCTGATCACCAGCGCGACCAATCCGTACCATATGAAATCCGCCAGGATGTGCCCCAGGAAGAAAATGATCACTGCCGTTAGGCCGGATTTCTTGGCCGCCAGGGTCAAGCCCAGGCCGATACTCAGCCACCATATCGACCAGTAAGGGTTGGTTATGCTCATAGTAATTCCTAAGAGGATCAGGCTGGATGATCTTACGGGTTTGGTTTGAGTTTCGAGATTGAGCTTGGGTAAGCTGGAGATCATTCCTATGCCGAAAAAGGCAAGTATTAATGCCCCCAGAAGAGAGATGGCCAGCATTAAGGCCTGATTATGCATAAAGTTGGCCAGGCCGAAAATGATGACCCCGATCATCAGCGCTTCCATTACGGCATGCCCGGCACAGATCAGCGGCCCGGATTTAAAACCGTGTTTTACGCTTTGCGAGATCACCGCGGTAAGCAGGGGTCCGGGCATAAGCGCGCCGGAGAAAGCTATGGTGAAGGAAACCAGGGATATTAAAATATATTCGGTCATTTTAAGTGTTGGTCTGTTGGGGTTGTCTGGATTATTCTATCATTGATCCGGTATTTTTCCAGACAATTGATTTTGGTTGAATTGGGTTTTTTATGGTATATAATAATTACATTCAGCGTTAATCGTACCCGGCGTAATTCGCACCCGGCGGTATTGTAACCGCCGGTATCCGCCTCCTGGCGGAGAATGTACGCCGGTAATGCGGTAAGCGTACACTTGCCTATCCGATAAGGCAAGGTGTGTTGCTTTTGATAATATTGACACCCGCTGCAATCGGAAGATACAGCGGTGTTGTCTACGGAGACAAGGGGTTATATGGCGGGTAATTTTTCTTTTGATATTGTTTCAGAAGTGGACCTTCAGGAAGTGGATAACGCGGTCAACCAGGTTAAGAAAGAGCTTAGCCAGCGGTATGACTTTAAAGGCAGCAAGGCATCGCTGGATCTCGACAAGGTTGAAAAAAAGCTGACCATCATAGCGGATGATGATTTTAAACTGCGCTCGATGAAAGATATCCTGGCCACAAAGATGGCTAAACGCGGTGTTTCGTTAAAGTCCCTTGTTTTTAAGGACCCGGAAAAAGCCTTTGAGGGAACTTTAAGGCAGTCAGTGGAAATAGCCACCGGCATAGATAAGGAAAAGGCCAAGGACCTGGTAAAGGTCATCAAGGACCTGGGGCTTAGGGTGCAAACTCAGATAGAAGGCGAGAAGGTCAAGGTTTCTTCGCCCAAGAAAGACGAACTTCAGTCGGTGATCAGCCATTTAAGAGCCATAGACTTTCCTTTAGCGCTTAGTTTCTGCAATTACCGTTAGGCTAGCCAGCGTATGGATAAGATAAAGAAGATCCTGATCATATCCTCCGATGAAAACTTAAGGAAAGTCCTTAATTTCTGTTTTGACGGATGGGGATATGAGGTCTTCCTGCAGGAAGCGCCTTTCAATGATATAAAATACGTTAAAAAGATCGCGCCTGACGCGATCGTAGTTGATGTGTATTCCGCCAGCAAAGCCCATCTTTCCATATGCCAGTTGTTAAAAGACGATTTTATTACAGCGTTCATTCCTGTTATCACTTTGATCAATAAAAGGCAGTTAAGAGAACAGCTTTTGCTTCTTAAGCAGGGAGTGGATGATTACCTGATCAAGCCCCCGGATCCTTTGGACCTGCGGGTGCGCATAGAGATGGCTATAAAAAGGGCGCAGTTCAGTTTTTATACTACTCCGCTCACCGGGCTTCCCGGAGGCAGGATGATCGAAGAGACACTGAATGATAAGGTTGCCCGGGGAATGTCTTTTTCCTTCGGTTACATAGACATAGATAATTTTAAGTGTTACAACGATGTTTACGGATATCAAAAAGGCGACCGGATCATTATGCAGACCGCCTATATGCTCTATACTACGATCAGGAAATACGGCAATAAAGACGATTTTATAGGCCATATCGGCGGAGATGACTTTGTTTTTATCACCAGCGTATCCAAATCCGTGGATATTTGCCGGAATTTCATCTGTTTGTTTGATAACATAATCCCGTTCCATTATTCTTTGACCGACCGTAAACAGGGGTTTATAATTGCCAGTGACAGGAACCATCAATTAAAGAAGACCGCTTTGATGAGCGTGTCCATAGCCCTGATCAACCAGCATACCCCCGAAGATTTTAAGAATATCGTCCAGATAAACGAGAAGGTCGCCCAGATCAAGCACTATTTAAAACAAATGCCGGGGAGCAAATTTATGGCCGACCGCCGTAGTTCCGCTGAAGGCAGGAATGGCGCGCCCCAGGTGTATAATAAGAAAGAAAAGATCCTGAACGCCTACCGGCCGTTGGGCCAGATCCTGGTGGAGTTGAATATTATATCGTTGGAACAGTTGGATGAGGCGTTAAAAATACACTGGCGCAGGGATGCTTTGCTGGGAGAGACGCTTAAGGACCTGGGTTATATCAAAGAAGAGCAACTGCAAAGGGCGCTGGCTATGCAGATGGAAAAGATCAGCGCTTTGATAAATGACCGGCAAGGATTGGTATTGAAAAATTAATTGGATATGTCGCTATCACCCGGACTTATAGGAATGTCCGGTATGCGGTTCCTGCGCGTGTGTTTCTACACAAAGGAGGTTGAATATGAAGAAGGCGCTTACTATAACATTAACGGTAATATTGGGCCTGGCGGTTATTCTGTTGTTGACCAAGAATATGCTGGTGAAATTCGCGGTTACTAACGGGATAAAGGCGCTTACCGGGGTTACGGTGAAAGTCGAAAGCATAAAAGTCGGCGTATTCAAGCAGGTCGTTGCCGTGAATAACCTGCAATTGTTCAATCCCAAAGAATTCACCGATCAGTTAATGGCGGATATTCCGGAGATCTACGTGGATTATGACCTGGGAGCCTTTATGAAGGGTAAGGTGCATTTAAAGGAGCTCAGGCTTAACCTGAAAGAACTGGCGGTAAACAAGAGCGCCAAAGGTAAAATAAACCTGGAATCATTGCAGTCTTTGCAGCCGAAAGGCTCAGGGCCAGCCCCGGAGATAGCCATAGACTTGCTCAAACTGGATATCGACAAGGTCGTTTACCGGGATTACTCCTCCGGGGGCAGCCCTCAGGCAAGGGAATTCAACGTGAATATACACGAGCAATACGAGAATATAACCGACCCTAATCAGCTGGTGATGATCATTCTGAGCCGGGCGTTGGTCAATACTACAATAGCCCAGATCGCCAAGATAGGCGGCCCGTTGAAGAAGGCCCTGGGCAGCACCGTCGGCGCTGCCTCGGAGGCTGTAGGCAATACTATAGGGATAGCCGGCGATACCGTAAGCAAAGTGACGGGCACGTTAAAAGGCCTGTTAACCGGCAGTAAAAGCCAATGAGCTGCTGACGGGTTGATTTACTCTTTACGCTATGATATAATTACTCTGCTTCAGTACGGCTTACATAAGATAAATACCGAAAGGACAAGCGCTATATGCAAGAAAAGGCTCCGGGGGATATATTACAAGGCAGTTCCATCGCTCATTTCGTGATCGACGAGAGCCACGCGGTTATTCATTGGAACCGCGCCTGCGAGGCGATGACCGGCTATTCCGAGAAACAGATGTTAGGCACTAAAGATCATTGGAAACCGTTTTATCCCGTTGAAAGGCCATGCCTGGCCGACTTGCTTCTGCAAAAAGCCACAGAGGAAGACTTATTGCAGAATTACAAAGGGATGAAGATACGGAAATGGGAACTTTTGGAAGGCGCGTATGAGGTGGAAGGTTTTCTGGCTCCGTTAGGAAAGAATGGAAGATGGCTGAGGTTCACCGCCTCCCCATTACTGGACCAGGAAGGTAAGCTTGTAGGCGCGATCGAGACCCTGGAAGATATAACCGAGCGCAAGATAGCCGAGGCGGAAAAAGAAAAACTCCACCGGGAACTCGTCCTTTTCAACAAGCGGCTGCAGCAGTTGGCCCTGCGCGACCCGCAGACAGGCCTTTACAATCATCGTTATTTAGAAGAGGTCATTGAGGCCGAGGTTACCCGGGCTAAAAGATACGAGCAGCCCCTGTCTTTGATCATGATCGACCTGGATTATTTTAAATCCATCAATGATACATACGGACATCATTTCGGAGACCTGGTCTTGAAACAATTATCCAGGCAATTAAAAATGATCGTTCGGCGTTATGATATAGTGATCAGGTCGGGCGGAGAGGAGTTCGTGATAATCTGCCCGGGGACCGACCGGCTTCAGGCGATAATGCTGGCCCAACGGATGCTGGACGCGATCAATCTGTATAACTTCGGGGATAAAAAACAGTCGGTCAAGGTAAAGTTAAGCCTGGCGGTAACATCCTACCCGGAAGAAAAGATAGTGGACAGCATGGATATGGTGGATATAGCCGAACAGATACTCAATAAGGCCAAGGAATACGGCGGTAACCGGGTGTATTCTTCATGCGATGTGAAAAAAATAGGCTCGAAATCCAGGCAAAAGTCCAGCGGGAAGAAGGAGAATATCGCTGAACTGCAGCATAAGCTGGGCCAGGTTACCAAAAACGCCAATGAAAGCTTGATCGAAGCTATCTTTGCTTTTGCCAAGACCATCGAAACCAAGGATCATTACACCGGCGAGCATGTTGAGCAGACCGTTTATTACGCCATTGAAATAGCCAAGATGCTGAAATTCAGCAGGGAAGAGCTTCAGAACGTGCATCAGGCCGCGATCCTGCATGATCTGGGTAAGGTAGGAATAAGCGATAAGATCCTGCTTAAGGACGCCAAGCTTACCGAAGAAGAGTATTCACAGATCAAAAAACACCCTCAGATAGCCGCGGATATCCTCAGGCCTATACGTTTTCTGCACGCGATCATACCGTTCATACTTTATCATCATGAACGCTGGGACGGACAGGGTTATCCCAGCGGCCTCAAGGGAGATGTGATCCCTATGGGAGCGCGGATCATAGCGGTGGCCGATGTCTATCAGGCGTTGATATCCAACCGGCCTTACCGCAAGGCCTTTACCAAGGAACAGGCGATAAAGATACTGAGAGAAGGCAGCGGAAAGCAATTTGATCCCAAGATCATCAGGGTATTCCTGAAGGTGTTAAAAGTGAAGAAATAATCCTATGTTGCCGGTTCAAACATTTCTTTTTTACGGGTTATTGGTGTTTTTATTGCTGGCCGCGGTAATGAGCGGAGTTTCTTTGGCCAGGCATAACCTTAGGGCAGGTAAGTCCGTTGCTGACGAGATCGGCGGATTGAAGTCCCGGATCAGGGGATTGGACGGTATTATCCGGGAAAAAGAAGACAGGCTTCAGAAACAACTGCAGGTTGTCGATAAACAGGCTGCGGAGAATGAGATATTAAAGGCGAATAAGGACGATCTGGGATTGCAGCTCGCTGATCTGAAAGAACGCTTAGGCAAAGAGACAGCTTTAAAAACCGATTTAGCCGCTAAGGTTGTTGAACTTGAAGAGGAATTGGCAAAGGCGCGCAAGGAATCAGCCTTGTCCAACCAGATGCATGAAGGGCTTAAAGGCCAATACGACGAGCTGGAAGAAAAGTTCTCTCAGTTGTTCCAGCAGTTTTTAGAGGAGCAAAAAAAGAATCAGCCTTTGGTCAACCTGCAGACGCCCCCCTCTTGACGCATAACCTGTAAATCCCGAAAGGATAATCTGCTAAAATGGGCAATATCCACAGCAACGCGCTTGGTAATATCGAACAGAAGATCCGGGACAACGCGGATAATCCTCTGCGCCGGCATGTTTTAGAAAACGCCAGGGATTTTAAGCGTTCCTGGATAGAGCTGGGCCGGTCGCTTTACTCGGTGTGGAAGGATAAGCTCTACAAAGAATGGGGCTATCAGGATTTCGACAATTACACGGCCAAGGAGATCGGCATACGCAAGCAGACGGCGATGAAACTCCTAAGGTCGTATTTTTTCCTGGAGAAAGAGGAACCGGGTTATCTTAAAGAGAGCATCAGCGAAACCGCCAAGGCGGTGAACGTTCCCAGCTATGAATCGGTCGATCTGTTAAGGCTGGCTAAAGAGAAAAAGGACCTGGATGCAGAAGATTACGCGAACCTTAAGGAAGCGGTATTCCAGAAAGGCAAGGACAGCCGGGAGGTTAAGAAAGACCTGACCAGCCTGATCCGCCAGCGCCAGGAATTGGAGCCGGAAGAGGCCTGGGAGCAGAAAAGGCAAAGATCTATAAAAAGATTCATCGGAACGCTTAAGTCGCTAAAAGAAGAGATAAAAAGTTCGAAGATGCTGCCTGCCTCGCTTGTACAGGATGCAGACGCTTTTATTCGCAAGTTGGAATCCGAACTTCAATAAACTGAAAGGTCCGAGTGAAAGCTTTTTTAATAAAATGGTTGGTTAATATAACGGCTTTAGTGGCGGTGGCGAGTTTTGTCCCGGGCATCTCCGCGGATAAATGGCAGACGGTGGCGGTTGCGGCGTTGGCCCTGGGCTTGATCAATGCCTTTTTGCGGCCCTTGATCATAAGATTGACCCTGCCGTTGAATATCCTGTCTTTCGGGTTGTTTACTTTTCTGATAAACGCTTCTTTTTTCTACCTGGTTTCGCGGATCGTCCCCGGTTTCGAGGTGGTTGATTTCCGGAGCGCTTTTTGGGGGGCTTTATTGTTCAGCTTCATCAGTTTCATTTTAAACGTATTCCTTGGGCCTCAGGGGCATTCCGACCTGCGTTTCTACCGCGGGCCGCAACCCGGGGGGAATAAATACAAGGACGTCATTGACGTGGAGGGCTCAAGCGACTCCGGGAGAAAGGGCGGGGACAGCGCCGCGAAAGTGGCAAAACCATGGATAAAATAAAAAAATATTTTATTACCGGGATAGTATTGATAATACCGGTATACCTGTCTATATACCTTCTGGCGAGCATCTTCATTTTTCTGGATAATCTTCTGGGCCGGTTCATCAATGTTTACCTGCAGTCGATCCTGGGGTTCTCTGTTTTCGGGCTGGGTTTCCTGGTTTTCCTGATCTTGATCGTTTTGATCGGCTGGCTGGCCAAAAGGTTCATCGCCCATAGATTATTCGTCGAATTCGAAAAATGGTTCGCCGGGCTCCCGTTGATCAGGAATATTTACCCGGCGATAAAAGAAGTGCTCCTTTTCATTACCACCCAGAAAGAGCTGGGTTTTAAAAAGGTGGTATTGATCGAATACCCGTCCAAGGGGCTTTATTCCATAGGTTTTTTGACCAACGACCAGTTTGAGATCGTCAATAAAGCGGCGGGCGGGGATATGGTGTCGGTGTTCATCTCCACGACCCCCG